>NZ_JBVVPM010000004.1:0-211213 GCF_055811255.1 Bradyrhizobium sp. MI1.11 | reverse complement strand
GGGGGGGGGGGGGGCGGGGCGGCCCCCCCCCCCCCCCCCCCCGCCGCGGGGCCCCCCCCCCCCCCCCCCCCACCACACACCCCCCCCACCCCCCCCCCCCCCCCCCCCCCCCCCCCCCCCCCCCCGTCGCGCCGGCGGCGATCCTGGCCTTCTCTTTGACGGTGGGGCGCATCGGTCCTGCAATCTACCTCATGTTGAACTCTGATCCAATCTATGGTCAGTAGCCGCGCCCGCGACACGCGCGGCCAACATGCATTCCGGAAGGTCGATCCATGAACGAGGATGTCAGCGACGGCTGGGCCGCGTCCGCGGTCGCCTGGATCGTCGAGCAGGGCGAGGACGGCGACTATGGCCGACGCTTCGTGCTGGACGCGCCGATGCAGGCGCGGATCGAAGGGCGAGGCTTCCGCAATGCGCTCGACGTCGGCTGCGGCGAGGGGCGCTTCTGTCGCATCATGCAGCGCGCCGGTATCCGCACCACTGGCGTCGATCCAACCGAAGCGCTGCTCGCGCGTGCCATGGAGTTAGACCCGCAGGGCGACTATCGGCTCGGCCGAGCCGAGACGATGGATTTCGGCGCGGAGTTCGATCTGGTCGTCAGCTATCTCAGTTTGATAGACATGCCCGATCTCGCTGGATCTGTCGCGAGGATGGTGGCGGCGCTGCGGCCGGGCGGTACGCTCTTGATCGCCAACCTGACCAGCTTCAACACCGCCGGTCCGTCCGAGGGCTGGACACGTGACGGCGAGGGCGTCTTGCGCTTCGTCATCGATCATTACATGGACGAGCGGCCGACCTGGGTGACATGGCGCGGCATTCGCGTCCAGAACTGGCATCGTCCGCTCTCCACCTACATGACGCTGCTGCTCGATCACGGACTCCAGTTGCGCCTGTTCGTTGAGCCGCAGCCTACGGGCGGTGATCCCGACAGAATTGCCCGTCATCGCCGGGTGCCCTTTTTCCACATCATGGAGTGGCAGAAGCCGGCTTGAGGGACGAGGCCTGCGATTTCGGACGCGCAGTTGAACTGCTAGTGTGTTCGCGACGGAATCTTGATTTGAGGTCCGCCCGATGACCGCCAATCGTCCACCCGTGCTCGCCCATGAGCGGTTCGCCGCCGACCGCGACAATTTCGCGGGCCTCGGCCTCGCCGCGCGGTTCGAGCGGATCGAGCAGACCAACCTGTGGGGCGCGGCTAGTTCGGTGTCGGGCCTCGGCTCGGAGGACCCCGCGACCGCAGCGGTCCGCGAGGTGCTTCCTCCACTGCTGCAACGGCTCGGCGCGCGCTCGCTGCTCGATGCGCCCTGCGGGGACGCGGGCTGGATCGGCCGCGTGAGGCTGGATCTCGACTACACCGGCATCGACATCGTTCCGTCGCTGATCGCGGCCAATCGCCAGCGCGTGGCGGGCGGCGAGTTGTCCGGCCGGTTTCTCGTTGCCGACATCACGCGCGATGCACTGCCGCGCGCGGATGTCGTTCTGTGCCGGGACTGCCTGGTGCATTTGAGTTTCGGCAATATCGCCCGCGCCGTCGCGAACTTTCGCGCCAGCGGCGCGCGTTTCCTGCTGGTCACGACGTTTCCCGAATGGGACGACAATCGCGATTGCGAGGACGGCGACTGGCGCGCGCTGAACATGGAGAAGGCGCCGTTCGACTGGCCGGCACCGCGCGAGCTGATCAAGGAGCATTGCGAGGAGGGCGGTGGCGGCTGGCGCGACAAGAGCCTCGGGCTGTGGCGGCTCGATCAATTGTAGCCCGGATTGCGCTGCGCTCCCTCCGAACTAGAGGACCAACGCAGGTGGAGTGAATCCCGATGATCGATGCCCAATGCAGGTGCGGCGCTCTCGCGCTGTCGCTTCCAGGACCTTCCAGCCTCGTCGTTGCCTGCCACTGCATTGACTGCCAGCGTCGAACCGGCGCGCCGTTCGGTGTCGGTGCCTTCTATCCCACAGAGGTTATTACGATCTCGGGAACGTCGAAGGAGTACGTCCGGACAGCCGCAAGCGGCGGCAAAGTCCGCAGCTATTTTTGTCCCGAGTGCGGTTCGACGGTCTATTGGAAGGCGGACAATCTGCCTGCGATGATCGGCGTTGCCGTGGGCGCGATCGCGGATCCGGACTACCCGGCGCCCATCCGCTCGGTTTTCGAGCAGTCGAAACATGCCTGGATGGAAATATCAGGCGCTGAGCACTTCGAGCAAGGCAGCACACCTAAGCATTCGAAGTGAGCCTTGCGCTCAAAAGCTGGTGCCGGCTGAGGGGATTGGAAACTAGCTGCAAGGACCTGATAATACACGTTAATTTCTACAATAACTCGGCGCGATACCAACAAGACTACCAACATTTCGCGGATGCTGGCGCAATTTTCGGAGGGGATAAGGTGGCCGGGAATATGCCCGGCGGTGCATCGGACGTGTACTATCGGGCCGGTGCAACGGGAGAGTTTCGCTGGCCGACTACTATCCATTGATCCTGCGCGCGGTGAAGGGCTTGCACCCCAACGCTACCGGAGAGAGCCGCCGCGCGTTCTATGAACGCGCGAGAGCGGCGCTGATTTCACAGTTGCGGAGTGTACAACCGCCGCTGTCCGAAAGCGAAACCACGCGCGAGCGCTTGGCTCTAGAGGAGGCCATTCGGACAGTTGAAGCTGAAATCGGCCGTAAAGATGATCCCGAAGGAAGCATCAAGGCCGATTGGTTTCGCTCACCAAAAGCTGAACCTGAACAGACCGATAGCGATCCTATCGCCGAATTGGCTCGACTAATCGGACAGACCGATCCGTTCGGAAGGTCGGCTGCCGCGCGACGTCCTGAGGAACCTTCGGAGGTAAATTTCAGCCCCGTACACCCACTACATCGCTATGCCGCACAGCAACCTCTTGATCCGTTCACATCGGACGAGCCCGTCATCCCCGCCGGTCCACCACGGTGGTTAGAAGATATGCGCAAAACAATGAGGAATGTTGTCGACGAGATCGATGCCTTAGGAGCGATTGACGGTCCGCCGGCGCCTCCAATCGAGATCATACCGGAACAAGACCTCGCCACTGCGATCGCGTTTCGGCCATCGCGCCGCGGTCCCTTGGAGCTGCTGCCCGATCCACCGAAGGACCCGCACGACCCCGAACAGTCGCAACTTTATTCCCGCGTTCGTCAGCAGCTCCAGAAGCTGCAAGCAGACATTCCTAGCCAGGAGCGCGCTCAAATAGATGATGCTGTGAACGACTTTTTGGCACAGCCCGCGAGTTGGCAGCATATCGAATTCAAGAAGGTCTTGTGGCTTTGTGGAAACGCACTTCGAAACATCCTTGCACAACACGACGCGGTCAAGGACAACCCCGAACCACATTACTCAAAACTGCCCCCATCAGTTGCTGAGGCAATGCGCCGCCCGGTGGAAGCGTGGAATGTTTTCGTTCTGGGCGACCACGATATGGTCGATTTGGACGCGAAACGGCTAGGCCCTCAAGAGCAGCAGTCGGTCATAAACGATATCGAGACTGCCAGACCCATAGTCGAAAGCGCCGCCGCCGATCGAAACATTACAACCGAGCAGACCGCTAAGGTCTTGGATGCCGGTCTACATGCCGCGTCCACAACATCGGACAACATCAACGCCAGACAAGCGCAACAGGTCGTTGCTGGCACCGTCAAAAACTTGATTACGCAACTCGTTCGCCGCGCCTACTTGACGTGCCTAGCTATCGCCGAGCCTAGGACCGACGAGGATCAGGCGCTCGCTGCTGAATATAAGAAAGGAATTGCCCGTGGCGCAGGAACTGGCGTTGGAACTGCTGCAGTCGGCGCAGCCGTCACGGCTACAGCAATTGCGGTGCCATACGCGTCGTCGTTCTTCGAGTTTGTTGTTCAGCACGCGGTGGCCATCAAGGAATATTTCGCAATTGCTTCCCACAGTCCGCAGCTAGTTCAGGTGATAGATACCATCGAATATGTTCGTCTGAAGCTCACCTCAGAGACGAAATGACTGCGCTTCCGCGAACGTGGCAGAGCGGCACAATCGCCAAGGTCTTTTGGACCCGCTTTGCGGCTTTGGCGGCAACGGTCGCCGCGGTCAGCGCCGCGACCGGCTGGGCGTATACGATCTTTCACAAGTAGGTTTTTGGCTGCATGGATCGCCTACTGTCAAAGACCAGCGGCCGCCGCCGCTTCCGCGGCCCGCGGTTGCCCGCTGGCCCGCTCAAGCTGACGCTGGCGGAAGGAGCCGCGCGACAGATCGACGCTGCGATCGACGCGTTGGAGCGGGGTAAGTTTGACGTTGCGCTGACCCTCGCCGGCGCCGCCGAAGGGATGATAAAGCGCGACGGGCTCCACCTGTTTGTCGGTTTGCGCGACAATCCGCGCGCTGAAGAGAGGTTTACGGAAAAGAAGGAATGGATCGTGACACTTAACCGAGAGCGCGACTGGCTCAAGCATGGTGGAGAGGACGTAATGGCGATCGAATGCTTCGACGCCGCCATGATGATAGCGAGGGCGGCATCCAAGCTGGAAGTCTGGACAGCGAAGATGGAAGACTTTCGCGACTGGTTCTTGAAGAATTTGGATATCGTCTAAGCCGCAGCAGGCAGCCTTGGACAAGAGCTTGGGGGACAGAGGATTTGACACCCGATCAATTCATAGCGAAGTGGAGGAGCGCCGAACTAACCGAACGCGCGGCGGCGCAATCTCACTTCATCGATTTGTGTCATCTGCTCGATGAACCCACCCCTTCGGACGTCGACAAAAAGGGCGAGTGGTACGCGTTTGAGCGCGGCGCAACGAAAACGACCGGTGGCGAGGGCTGGGCCGACGTCTGGAAGCGCGATCATTTCGGCTGGGAATATAAGGGCAAGCGAAAGGACCTGAACGCCGCGTTCTCACAGCTCCAACAGTATGCGCTCGCTCTCGAAAATCCGCCGTTGCTGGTCGTTTGCGACATGGATCAGTTTCGTATTCATACGAACTGGACCAACAGCGTTTCCAAAAAGTACGAATTCAAGCTTGATGACCTCCGCGATGCCAAGGTCCGCGAGCAGTTAAAGTGGGTCTTCGCTGATCCTGAGCGGCTGCGTCCCGGCAAGACGCGGCAGATGCTGACCGAAGAGGCCGCGGCGGAATTCGCCAAACTCGCGCAGAGGCTTCGCGACCGCGGCCACGATGCGGAGATTGTTGCGCACTTCATCAATCGACTAGTGTTCTGCATGTTCGCAGAGGACGTCGACCTTCTGCCGAACAAGATGTTCAAGCGCATGCTTGAGCATTCGGCAACCGCGCCGGAGCAATTTCGGGAACTTGCGAGCGATTTGTTCAAAGCGATGCAGTCCGGCGGGCGTGTCGGCTTCGAACAAGTGGCATGGTTCAACGGGGGCCTGTTCAATGACGACAGCGCACTTCCGTTGGATAGTGATGACATTGCGATTGCGTTGAACGCGGCGCGGCTCGACTGGGCTGAAGTTGATCCGTCCATTCTAGGAACCCTCTTCGAGCGCGGGCTGGACCCCGGCAAGCGGTCCCAGCTCGGCGCACACTACACTGACCGGGAAAAGATCATGAGGATCGTTGAGCCGGTCATCATGCAGCCTTGGTTGAAGGAATGGGAGAACACTAGATCGCAAATTTCCAAGGCGATGGCCGATGTAGCGGAAGCGCAGCAACGGACGCCAAGCAAGCAGTCGGAAGCAAGGAAGGTGTTTGCCTCAGCCCGCCGCGCCGAAGAGACCGCGAAACGTTCGGCCGTGCGCCTGTTCACAGATTTTTTGGAGCGTCTGCGAAACTTCAGGGTTCTTGATCCAGCTTGTGGTTCCGGAAACTTCCTCTATCTGGCTCTCCTGACCCTTAAAGACTTGGAGCATCGCGCAAACATCGAGGCCGAATTGCTAGGGCTCACTCGGCGCGCGCCTGCCGTGGGGCCGGAGGCAGTCCTAGGCGTCGAAATCAATCCTTATGCTGCCGAGCTAGCCAGAGTTTCAGTTTGGATCGGCGAACTGCAATGGATGCGCCGCAACGGATTTGGTGTTTCCGATCGCCCCATATTGAAGCCGCTTCATAATATCGAATGCCGAGATGCGGTGCTGAATGCAGATAGCACTGAGGCCGCATGGCCCGATGCCGACGTAATCGTTGGCAATCCGCCGTTTCTCGGGGATCGCCAGCACAAACTCATTCTTGGGGAGACTTATACAGATCGATTGCGCGCGGCATATGAGGGGCGCGTTGCCGGCCGTGCCGATCTGGTCGTCTATTGGGTGCAAAAGGCGACAGAGCTTCTGTTGAACCACAGAATTCAGTCGTTCGGTCTCGTTGCCACGAAATCAATCGCTAAAGGTGCGAGCAGGCGTCCTTTGGATATGCTCTCGGCGCGAGGTCGAACTATCTTTGATGCTTGGACGAACGAGCCGTGGGTCGTCGACGGGGCCGCGGTTCGAGTAAGCATTGTCTGTGCGGCCTTGCCGGAAGCCAACGAACGACTTCGCAACACCTTGATACTAAATGGCGCGCCAGTAACGAACATCAATCCGGACTTAAGTTCCGGCATCGATATCACGCGAGCGCTTAAGCTGCCGGCAAATCGCGGCTTGGCATTTCAGGGGGTAAAGCTTACCGGTCCATTCGATTTTGACGGCGCGGAGGCGCGATGTTTGCTCGCGCTCCCAATCAATCCGAATGGAAGATCAAATTCGGACGTGATCGCCAGATTGTACGACATCGACGATATCGTCGGCCGCGATAGCGATAGGTGGTGCGTGGACTTCGGCACTAGCTTCACGGAACGCGAGGCCGCTCTGTACGAAGCTCCTTTCGCGATCATCAAAGACAGGGTCGTGCCATTTAGAAGCGATCCGAAAAAGTCTCGGAGTGACGAAGAACGTCTCAAAAGCCGGTATTGGGAATTTCAGCGTCCTCGACCAGAAATGCGACGCGCGCTGACGGGCAAGAGGCGCTTTCTCGTGACGCCGGAGAGCTCTGAACACCGTGTTTTCGCCTTCGTGCCCAACACAGTGCGCATACAAGGAAGCCTATTCGCGATCACGCGCGATGACGATTTGATCTTTGGAATATTGTCATCGCGAATTCACGAAGTCTGGGCGACCGCACAGGGCAATCGGCTGGGGCAGGGCAATCAGCGACGATACAACATTGGCGTTACTTTCGAAACGTTTCCATTTCCGGCCGGGCTAACCCCCGACCTCTCCGTGGAAGCTCAGACGGAGAGCCCATTTGCTGCGGCGATCATAGAGGCGGCCGCCCGGTTGAACGATCTTCGAGTGAGATGGCTGAACCCGCCCGACCTAGTCAGGACAGCGCCGGAGGTCGTTCCCGGCTATCCCGACCGCGTCATTCCGATAAACGAAGCCGCCTCAGAAACGCTGAGAAGGCGGACACTGACCGATCTCTACAACGAGATGCCCACTTGGCTTGCAAATGCGCATGATGACCTCAACCGGGCGGTAGGGGCAGCTTATGATTTGCCGTTAGAGAGTTCCGAGGGAGAAATACTGGCCCAGCTGCTGCGAATGAACTTGGCGACGGTGCAAGAAGATATGGTTCCGGAGCTTTCAGTCGACTAGTGCCGAACCGGCACCGTCGTTCACTGATCGACAGATCATAAGAAGCTGAGGCTCCGAAGTTGCGCTCCCTGCGATGTCTTTTGTCAATTTCGGCGATGCTACTGATGTTCGGATCGCCGGCCGCTCAGGCCGGCGATCATTCAGCCGAAACGCCGGAATGCAAACAAATCACGGCGAGGATCATCGAGCGGACGAATACGCATTTTGGTCACTTCTCGCCATCTGGCGGCAGTGTCTTCTTCAAGCAGCCGGACATGGTCTTGATCTGCGACCCCAAGTTCGTCACTTACATCTCTCTGAATTGGGATGTGAGCGGCTTCCCTTCGAACGATTGGTTCGCGTTGGCCGCAACGGCTGGCAACGCCGTCACGGGTGTCGACGTGAAGAAATTAGAAGCGGCAGCGCACCGATGCCATCGGGCTGCACTCAAAGTCACAGATGAACAAGCTACCGTAGCTCTTCCTGGCGCGACGGTCGGCTGTCAGGCATTCACCAGAGACGGCGGAGGCGTGATCGTGGATGTATCGATACCACTGCGAAAGGGCTGAACTGTTCAACGCAGAGCCGGCCCGGCACTCCGCCCCGTTATTGCCTGCGAAATAGCCAGACCCTGCCCGAATTGGTTAACGAGCTGTTAATCGGCGTTCGGCAGGCTTGCGGTAAGCGCTGCCGATTAGCCCCCCAGCCACGGTAGCGCGAAGCGATGGCCGGCGGCAGCGATGCCCGCCGGCCATTTCGTTGGTGACCGCCGCTCGCAAACGCCGCGGCGGAGCCCCAGAGGCGGGGCGTGTGGATGCGTCGGTCATGAGGCCAACGCTTACCGCCCACGCCCGCCACAATCCGTTCTGTCAGTCAGAACGTCGGGAAAAGTCTTTCCAAAGAAGGGCAAGTCCTTTCCAACAAACAGGAACGGACTACGGACGAAAGACGAACCTAATTGATCAATCCAGTCCACCCTTCTGCCCGCGATCCTGAACGCTGGCGTTGCGCATGCTTGGACCAAAAGATCGCGTCATCGAATTGGCCGGTCTGATCAAGCTGTCCAGTTTAGCGCTTGTCGAAGGCCTTCGCACGCTGGGATAGAACGGTTTGAAGTCCGGTGATGATCAACTTGTTCAGTGTCTGGCAATCGCTGTGCGACAAGTAAGGAAGCTGGCGCGAACTCTTCCACTGCTCAATGGCGGCGGTGACCGCGGCGCATAATTCGTCATCAGTCGGGCTGGTCATTTGTCGACCTCAATGCGATCGGATCGGCGCTACCTAATCCGCTGCGGATGTGAGCTTGCCACCTTCGACCGCCGCCGCTCGATCACTCTAGTATCTGAGCAAAGATTTTCCCACTCTTCTTACTCGCTCGCCCGCGCTGTTTTTGAAAGCGCTGCAAGCGAGCGTAAACCGCTTGGCGGGTACGCCCTAGCCGGCGGCCGACCTCCTGAGCTGTGGCGCCTGCGCCAAAGAGCGACAGCAATTCCGCCTCTTCGTCTGGCAACCACGGACGGGTCGATGTGCGATTGTTCGTCATGCGCGACGCCCCGAACGCCTAGATGCGCGGCGGCGCTGGGCGCCGCGGTGGGTCGGGAAACCGAGTTGGCTGCTCTGATCGTGGCGGCGCCGGCAAGCGGCTGGGCTCGGCCGGGCGATTACCGCGCGTCATCCACGCTGCCAGACGAGCGTAGCTTCGCCTGAGAGCCGGAACAAGCCATACCGCCGAAGCTTCCTCGCGATCCATGCCGCAGAACAATATCCATGGACCATTTAGAAAAGATTGCCGTCGTTCCGATCCGTAACTGATCGTAAATGATGCAATGGCAACAAACGGCTATGGAAGCCAAACGCCCGCTTGAAACGATAGGTCAAGACGTCGGTCACCACGAACGACGGAGGCCGTTTTTCAATCAGCATCACCGCCAAATGCTCGATGCTCTTCGTGACCGCGATTGGGTATCGTCTTCGAAGCTTACCGATCACCCCGGAACAAAGCTCGCCCTTCTGCGAAACGGATGGATGGAGCGACGCTCAACCTGCGAAGGTGTCGAATATCGTTTGACCGAAGCCGGCCTGACGGAGCTTAGCCGGCCCCGATAGCCGGCGAACCGGTGGGAAACGAGGAGCGTCTCGAACGCCCAAAGCGTCGCAGCGGTGCCGGTCAAGAACGGAAACATTCGGCGCCCCTCCACCGTGAGCTGTGACTGCGCGAGCCTGCCTATCCAGTTCGCTTTGCCAATTCGGCCACGATCAAATCCCGCTCCTGTAAATAAGCCTTTTGGTTCTCAATCAGGGTGTCGAGAATGGAGAACGCAAGAGCTAGATCGCGCCCTTCGCGCTTGCGCTGGGCGATGACACTCTCTTGCAGCCTGATATGTTGCTCGCCTTCCCGGAGACGACGCTCGGCTAGGGTCAAACGCTGGGCCAGCCGCGAAAGCGGCCGCTCCTGCGTCCGCTCAGGCTCGAAGCGGGCGAGACGGCGTGAGCCACACCAGACCTCGACATGGTCGTCCGCCACCGCCGCAGAGCCTAGCTGTAGAGCCTCATCGGCGCTGTTGCAGTCGATCTCTTGCGCATTCAGTGTCCTGCCGTAGTCGTCGACCGTGAAGATGTAGCAGCGCATCGAAGTTGGCAGCTGGTGTTCAGTCAGGAATTCGGACGCGGGCCTAGACGTTCCTCGGCATTCACCGGGTTAAAACATTCCGGTGTCCCTTCCCGTTCCCGAATTAACTTCCAGCGCGGATATCAAGCTTAACTTGAAGCTGCGGTTGCGGCGCCGCGTAGGCGGGATAGCTTTTGCGCACCGGACATTGCCCCGTCCGGGAACACCCAGACGGAGCCGTCGCGCCATCATATTCGACGCGGCGGCTCTCGTTTATCGACGCGAGGCCGCCTCATGCGCAGACTGCTATTGGTCATGTTCGGCGTCTGTTTTTGGATCGCCTTGCTGGCGGCAATCGTTACGACGGTGGCGCGCCTCGGTACTGAAGCGAAGGAGCGGCGCGGTCAGAATGTGGCGGCTCAATTCTCGAAGGCCAAACGGTGACACGCCTGCACAACGACAAAGGCTGCTTCAACGAATATCACATGCAGTTCCTCCGAATGCTTGTCGAGCGCGGAGTTCGCTTCCTCATCATCGGTGGTCAGGCCCGCGCGGTGCACGAAGGAGCGACAACGCGGGACCTCGATGTCTGGGTCGACATCTCGACGGCTAACCGCCCAACCTTAGATAATGCGCTGGTTAGTTGGGTCGCCAAGTACCCAATGCATTCGGCGACCGACTTCTCTCCGCCGTTGCCGTTGCGAGTGGGCGTTCAGATGAAGTTTCCCGACGCCAACGTCCTTTTTCTGGGCGCCGACGGGGAGCCACATGAGATCAAACCTGAAGACGGCATTGACGTACTCACCTCGATCGCTTCTGCCGATTTTGTCGAATACTACAAACGAGCGGAATGGCATGAGATAGCCGGTCTCCGCTTTCCCTTCCTTGCCCGCGACGACCTCGACGGGATCAGCCCTGTGAAGAGCTAAGTCGTCGCGAGGGGCGCCTGCCAGCTGAAGGTAGCGACGAAGCGGACCTGAACTGATCCGCCGCGACCTGACGCCGGCGCAGCGCGCGAAGCTGATCGCCAAGCGGAAGGCGGCTCATGAAACGGTCCATCCGGAGACGAAGCACGGCGGCGCGCGGCGCGGGTCAAGTCCCAAAGTTGAGGACTTGAAAAGCTTCGCAGCCGAAACGGCCGCCAAAAGTGGCCGATCGCGGCAATCCGTCGAGCGGGACGCCGCCCGGGCCAAACGGCTACGCCCCGACCTAGACCGCGTCGCCGGGACGTCGCTGGACAAGGGCGCCGAACTGGACGCGCTCGCTGCGATGCCGAGCGAAGCCCGCGCGCCGCTGATCCAATGGAAATCCCCTGGGCTTCTCGTGAACCAGTAACGCAATTGCCAACTGATTGCCGAACTCACGGGGCAGCGTTTAACGCCAAAATTGCGATGACCGCCGTCACGACTGCGACTGTCATGGTAACTGTTTCGAAGCCGATCCCCCACTCGCTGCCTTCACCGTAGGTCCACCACAGAAGAACCAATCCAAAAAGAATGCACGCGCCGCCGTTAACGATGACGCGATGGGCCCTTATATCGAGAGGATACGCGAGAATAGCTATTCCCAAAATCAGAAGCGCCACTCCTGTTGCTCTGGTCAAAAGGTTCGAACCACGCTTGTGTCCGGGCATCGCTGGTACTCCCATCTTGGTTGATCAGACCAAAGAAATATCTCCTTACAACTTGAGAGGGTAATCGCACTGCGCTGAATGTCGAGGGCCTTTGAGTTCGAAGCGGAAGGTAACAGAGGCCGCCGATCTTGAGGCTGCCCCGAAAACTTTCCGCCGGATCGCTGCGACCTGCGCCTGTTCCAGATTTAACTTTCCGCGGCGACATCAAGCTTAATCCGCGTCTTCGATTGCACCGGAGCTACGGAGCGCTAGCCTCTCTGCACCGGACATTGCCCCGTTCGGGTTCACCATGGCGAGGCCGTCGCACCAAGATATTCGGCGCGGCGGCTTCGTTTATCCGCCACAGCGTTGCGAGCTTCATTTGGCGAATAAGCCCGACGATGTCGATCTCGTTGAGATGCGACGACAGATCACGAACTTGCGCTCGCAACACTCTGACAATCTTCTCGTCACATCGCGATTGAACCGCTTCCTCGTGAAGATTGCTTTTCTCTCAGAGCCAAGAGATGCGGCGCACGCTCGACATCTTCAGTCTGAATTCGCTCGGATGCTGCGAACTGTTGACGAAATCGTCTCACGAGGTCGATCCACGAAGCCGCGGCTCAAGTAACACTAACGCACGGACGTTCTTGCGCCGATCCGGCTCAGCGCAGATGCTGGATGCAGTCGCGAAGTCGTCCTCGTTTCGCGTATTGGCGCCTTCGCGGCGAGGGGTCGCCGCCCCCTCGGTCGGCGGCCCCGCCCATGATGCTGCTGAGGTTCGGAGGCAAAGTGTCTGGTGAATGGACGGGTATTGAACGGCGACGCGTCACACGCAAAACGGTCGACCAGACAGTTATGCTCTCGCTCTCAGGCGGCGCGACAGTCACGCGCTGCGCAATGCGTAACCTCTCAGTTTTTGGCGCCGGCCTACTGCTAGAAAATGCTCCGATCCCGTCGACTAACTTCGACCTATCGTTCGACAATTTTCGAACAGGCTTCGCTTGCCGCCTCATATGGCGTCGCGATACCTTCGCCGGGGTGGCGTTTGTCCATTAGCGTGCCGCGACCTAACGCCGGCTCAGCGGGCGAAGCTGATATCGAAGCGGAACGCGGCCTATGAAGCTGTGCATCCGGAGACGAAGCCGACGAAGGCCGGCGGTCGCAATCGTCGCCAACTTGGCGACGACGTCGCCCGTTTCACCTCAGACACAGCCGCCAAGACCGGGAAACCGGAACGGACGATCCAGCGCGACGCGACCCGCGCTAAGGCGCTAGGCGCCGACCTAGACCGCCTCGCGGGGACGTCGCTGGACAAGGGCACCGAACTGGACGCGCTGGCGGCGATGCCGACGCAAGATCGCGCACCGCTAATCCAGCGCGCGGCCGCTGGCGAGAACGTCAGCGCGTTGCGCCCGTCGACTGCGCAGGAGCCAAAGCCCGGATATGCCGAACTGCTTCGGACGTTCAAAGCCTTCCGATCGGCATGGCTGCGGGCGAGCCCGGCGGGCCAGCGCGCTTTCCTTGATGAAAGCTGGGAAGACCTGTCGGCAATCGTCGACAGCGCGTCAGAGCGCAGGAAGGCCGCGTCATGACCGTCGAGCGGATTAACGTCATCGGCGCCGACGGCAAGGTCGACCGCGAACGCTGGCTTCAGCTGCGCAAGGTCGACGTGACCGCCTCCGTACAAGGCGGCGCAACTGCGGCCGGACTGATGTCGCCGTCTGTCGTGCCGGGACCGCGGTCACGCGACACAAGCACGTCCAGCCCATGCCAAGCTAGAAGTTGCTTCTGTAAGTCGGCCCAATGCCGGTAGGCGGAGGCTCTTGCGAGTGATTTGATGGTGGAGGTTGCACAGGCCGTTCGGGGCCGGGGGCAGGCCCCACCCGATCAAGCGGAGTTAGCCCTTGTTGCTTTGGTGGCGGCAGAGGTTCGCGCAAATCTCTAAGCTGAGGATTTTGTATCCGCTGTTCGATAGTACGCGGCGTTGGTTGAACGGGCGGAGGCAGAACTACCTGATTTTTGGGCGGCGGCTGGCTAACCGGAGGCGGCTTTGGAATGTTCTGCATCCTTGGAGGAGGAGCTTTCGGCAAAGTCGGCGCCGACCCTTGCGCGCTGGGGCTTGGAGCTGCGAAAGCGCACGCCTGCATCGTGATGAGAAGTGCCGCTCCTGTCGGAACCACTTTGCTCACTGTCGCCTCCTGTCTCGCTCGCAAGCGCCGACCAATGCTGATCGGCGCTAGAATGGCCCGCGCGCTACTGCACAACGTGACGCGGCTCTTGGCTCACCTTCGGGGCCTCTGGTTGCTGACACTTCTTGGTCGAGAAAGTCGCTTCGATCCCATTGTCGCAGCAATGAAACTCGATCATTTCGAGGCCACAATTGACGGCGCCCGATTTCATGACCACATGATCAATGGCCTTCAACTGCTCTTCGGAGAGGTGAAAGCTCGTTTGCACTTCGCCTTCACGCGCGTGTCCACCCCAAGAGCCATCAAGGCCTTTCATCTGTTTGTCGGTCCAGACAGGTTTGTTGTCCTTCGTTACCAGCGCGAGATACGTGTAAAAGTTATTGCCTCTGATCTGCTGGCCATTCGACCACTTGTAGTTGGCAGACCCGTTTCCATCGGGCGCGACCCTTACATCGGCGTATGCTACCTGATGCCTGTCGATCTCTTGCTCAACGTGTTGAGTGAACGGAAGGGTCGCTGCCATCGCAGCAGACGCAAAGGTGGCAGCGCTCAGCGCCGCCCCAAGCCACGCAATTTTATTACGCATTGCAAACTCCTACGCTACCGTTGTTACCGGCTAGAAGAACAAAGAAGGTTGCTGCGGCGTTCCGCGGCCGTGCCCGGGCCGAGTTGAATTAACGAATGTGAACGGATGTTTAGGAAGCGTTGAGCGCGCGGCGGCGAGAACATCAGCGTTCTTCGGCGATCGCCGATTTAGACCGCGTGCTTCGTCGTCCATGGTACGCCCCCAACTTCGCCGGAGAATGCGGCTTCGAAACCTGTTCCTCGCCGCTGACCCCGTATTCGCGATCGAAGAAGGCGCGGACAGCGCGCGTATATCGCCCGCCCATCAGACCGTCATTTTAGGGAAACCGCGTCCTTCGAGTAGGGTAACGACAGCGCGTGTACTTTCCGCGCCCTAGAACGGCCTCGCTAAGCGAGCGTTCGCCAGCGAACAAGGGAAGTTGCTCAAGATGGACTATCAATCTGCGCGCTTCGCCTTTTGATCGCCGCGGCTTCATTTGCGCGGCTGCCGCTTCGCCGCGCTGATCGTGATCAGGTTCGCGTTTACGGCGCCCGACTTGGAGGCATACTCGGCAAGCCTTTGGCGCCAATCAAGAGCCAGCGCACCCTCGGCATTCATGTCCTCGCCTCGGCGCGCCCGGCCAAAGCGGGCGCACGATCGTATCGAAGCAGCAGACCTTCCCAAGCGCCCGGCCGGTAAGATGTCCGCAATACTTTCTCCGCATTCCATTCAACGTGCAGGACGGTCTTGCCATCGCACCGGACGTCCAGCGTGGACGTCCGGTCTTGGTCTTCGCATCGCGAATATGTCAGTCGGAATTCGTTATGGCGGACTTCCGAGACCCGGTGGCGGGCGCCGGCGCGATCGATGTTGTAGCGCTCGCTGCACCGGCGCAGGATGCCGAGCGCGACCTTGCTAAGAGATTTGATGCGGTCGGTGCGCTCGGCTTTCGTCATCGCTTAAAGCCCGGCGAGGTCGCGGACTTCCTGAACGAACCGCGTCAGGTCTTGCGGCCGGTAATGAAACAGGTCCGCCGGATCGGTGCCGCGGGCCAACAGCACTCGAGCTTGGATCGCCCAATCAGTAAGCGTTCGGGCGGGGTGTGCGAGGATCATGTCGACGACGCTCTCTGCGGCATCGTAGGCCGCATCGCAGGCAGCATACGCCGCGTCTATGTCGGCGTCAGCGCCCGCGCCGTCGGCGGCCGCCAACGCTTCGTATCGCGCGTACACATGGTTCTTTTCGACGATCGCGACTTCATAGTCCGCCAAGAGTAGTTCAATCGGGGAAAAGTGGGGTAGGCTAAAGTCAGCTTGCTGCATGATCTCATCCATCGTGTTGCAGGTTAGGACCGTCGGCAGGTGCAAACTGCCGGCGGTCCGCTTAGACCTAGCGGAAGACGCGACCGGGAAACAAGCCAGAACGTTTTCCCGGTAGTTGGCGGGTTCTTTCCCGGCTCAACGCCCGGTGATCTTCGCCCGAACGCGCGCTTCGATGCTGTCGGCCAGTCGCGCCAGATATTCTTCGGCCAGCAGCTGAAGGCGTTCGCTGCGCGTCCGGGGGCGGGCATTGAAGCCGCATCTGATCTCTTGGACCAGTTCGCGCGCCAAGTCGGGGCTAAAGGATACCAGCAGCGGCACGATCACCTCCGTCAGCACCGCGTCGGAAGCGGCCTGCTTAGCTGCTAAATGTTCGAGTTCGCTGAGAAGATCGGGCAACGCTACCAGCTCCCACTTGCGCCGCCGGTGCTGCCCGTCGAGGGCTGCGGCGAAGGCGCTGATGCGTCCGGCGAGGAATGGCCCAGCGATCCCGGGCCGCTCGAATTGATGGTCCCGGCGAGACGGATCGCGGCTTCTGCGCGACGCGCAACGTCGATCAGGGATGAACCCGCGTTGATTTCGAGAGTGACCTTGCCGTCGCCGGTAACTTGACCGGAAACGTCGACATGCTGCGAACCCTTGTCGCCGCCGACGCCGGTCCCGTAAGTCATGGTCGGGGAGATTTCCGGGGTGATCGAATTATCCCCATAGCCCCATTCCCGGCGGTACAGATCGCGCATCGATCCCCGACGTTGCAGGGTCAGGCGCTGGCCGCTGGTGAGCCCATCATAGCCGGCGTCTTCAACCGACTTGTGCATGGCCCAGAGGCCCGCGCCGACGCCGGCCGCGCCGGCTACCCATGGGGCGGCAGCCGCGCCAGCCGCCCAGATGGCGCTGCCCGCGCCAGCGGTAGCCGCTGTGGCGCCTGCGCCCTTGGCCGCTGCGCCGACGCCGGCGGCGGCGGACAACTCCGCAGCGGCCGCCGTGAGGGCCGCGGCGGACCCGTCGAGCGCGGCGGCTGATGTCGAAAGGCCGAACCCGCCGAATAGCGTCTGCGCGAACTTGATGCCGCCGTACAAGCCGCCGCCTGCCGCGGCGGCAGCGCCGGCACCGACCATCCAGGGCGGACGCTCTGCCATCCATTGCGTGCCACGCCCGGCAAGATCGGCGGCCCAAGTTGCAGGCCCGCCCTTGCCATCGCTGTCGAAGGCGCGGCCGATCGACGTTTCGAGGTTCTTCATAGCGCCTTCAAGGCGCGACACCGCACCGTCGAAGCCCGCCATCCGTTCGCCGGCGATCTTCTCCGAGTAGCCTTCGGAATTCTTTTCGATTTCGCCGATGATGTGCTTCATCGTGTCGCTGTCGCCAAGGGCCGTCGCAATGCGGCTGCCCTGCTTCGACCCGAACAGTGAATTCGCCAACGGAAGGTTGTTCGCCAGCTTCGGCAGCAAGTCCTTAATCAAGGCGTTTGTGTCGACGTCGTTGACGGACTTGTCACGGTAGCGACCGGCGGCGCCGGCGATCGACTTCAGCGACTTCGCGTCGCTGCCCTGCAATTCATCCCGCAATAGCGCCGTAACCGCGGGGTTGAACTTGGCGGGGTCGGAAATCAGCGCCTTGTCGGAAAACAGCTTGCCCAGACCGGCGCGCGTTTTGCCATTCAGCTTCACGCCGTAGCGCGCGGCGACGTCGTCCGCGAACGGATCGACCGCCAGACTGTCGGGGACGTGCTGGTAATTCTTATAGTTCAGCCCGTTCGCGAGAAGCGCAGTCTTCGCGCCCGCGGTCGGTGACTGTGCCGTCGCCATCAGCGCGCGGAACGCGACGCCAGCTTCGTCGCCGCCGATGTTCGCCTTCTTCAACACGCCGCCGAAGCCGAGAAGCGACGCTTCGCTGATCTTGCCCATCCGCGCCGGCGTCGCGCCGAATTTGTAAAGCTGGCGGATATCTTCCGGGGTCATCCCGGAAACCTTCGCCGCCTTGACCTGATAGTCAGCCGTCTGCTTTGCCGCGGCCTTCGCCGCTTCAAGCGTTGAAGTGTCCTTCTTGAAGCCGAAGATCGCGCCTTCCATCTGCTTCGCAGCGTCGGGCAGCGACAGGTCCATGGACATGCCCAGCTGCGCGGCCGGCTCCATCATGCCCATGACCTGATTTTTATTCAGACCGCGCGCGGCTAGTTCGCGCTGCGCTTCCAGAACCTGAATGTCGTTGAACTTCGTCTTAGCGCCCATGTGGATCGCCTGCGCCACAAGCGGCGCCTGTTCGTCATCCGACAGGCCCATGACCGCCTTGCCGAAGCGGCGTTCCTTGTCGAATTCACGGTAAGTCCTGAAAACTTCGCCGGCGCCGTGTGCCACCGAATGGGCGAGGAAGCCGCCGGCGACGCCCGCGGCCATGCCGACAGCTTCCCGCCGGCGCGCCGACTTTTCCGATCGCGCCGCCTGCCGATCGAGCGCGGAATTAGTCCGCTCAATCGCCGCCCGAAGTTTATCCTGATGTGCAACAGCGCGGTTGATCGGGATGCCGAATTCTTCGAGACCGCGCTTAGCGTTCACAAACGAACTGCGCTGCTTATCCAGCGCGGCCGACGTCCGGCTGGCGGCTTGCTGCGCCTTTTCGTAGGAGCGGGCGAGCGCGGCGGCGTCGCCTTCGCCTCGCTTCATTGCCTTCGCGGCCGCTTCGACGCCGATCTGAGCGTCCCGGAACTTATTCCGGGCGTCAGAAAAGCCACCCTTGGATGTCGCGAAGCGGTCGATCGCGGCCATCTGCGATTGCGCGCGTGACAGCGATTTCGTCAGCGCGTCGACTTCCTTCGACGACTTCGCTGACTTGGCAATGCCTTCGATCTTCTTCGCGATTTTGTCGAAGACAGCGCCGGTTTTATCCTCCGCCGTAATGACCGCCTTGGCCTCTATGATTTTAGCGATTTTAGCCTCCTGAGGATTTCGGCCGCGGGTGGAATTGTCCCATCACCCGCGGCCGTCGCGACACTCCGGCCGCCAAGACCGACGGAACGGCGGGAGCGACCTGAAAAATTTACGCGACGGTGTTCCGATCGGCTTGGTCGACGACAGCAGCCGGCGGCCATGGATCGATCGGGATCAGCTCAATCTGCGTCGGTCGCGGTTGCTTTCTCCGCGTCGCGATCGCAGCGGCGACGTCCAGATCGGCCACCGTTTCCGGTATCATCCGAGAGCCATCGAACAGGAAGCCTGGGCCGTCGAGATAGGGAAGGCGGATCAGTGAGAACAAGTGGCCGGGCCAGTCCACGGACGAACTCGGATGAAACTCAACTTCGCGGAAGCGGCGCTTCAAGCATTTCCAACGCATCGAGCCGCCATGGATATGGACCTGACCGTGAACCCCATCTTCCGACGCGACTGCATCTTGGTCGCCGATGATGGCACCGGTGGTTTCGGCAACCCACAGCTCAACATCGCGCGTTCTGATGTCTTTGCGAGGCGCGCTGCCGACGTCGCGCACAAAAATATCGGCGGCAGGGACAGTCGGCTCGCCTTCCGGCCGTCGGTCATTCAACGCTTTCGCGGCCAGCGACTGTTGAGCGCATCGCTTGGCTAGGTCGAGGACTTCACCAAAAATGCGCGCGCCTTCAACTCGCAGAAGCTTTTCAACTTCTTCGAACTCCTTCCGGCCATTTGCGAACTCTCGGCGAGCCGCGGCATCAGCTTCGGCCCTACTTGCTTCGACCGCAGCAGTTTCCGTCGCCTTAATCAGCCTTTCGAGACGATCGCACTCCGCGGCGGCGGCAGCCCGCTTTACTGACCAAGTCGCGAAGACAGCGCTGTCTGTGAGGGCGTCGGCTTCCGTCGCGTCGATAGCGGCCAACCGATCGCGGGCAACCTGAAGGGCGGCGCTGCGCTTGTCTTCTTCCGCTGACTTCCTAAAGGGATTTTTCATTTGCTCCTCAACCGGTTTTCATGCCGCGCGACTTCAAGGAAGCGTCCCAATCTGGAAGGCCGGGCGCATTTGGCGTGTGGTGGGTCGGGTTCGGAACGGACGTTCCCTGCATCTTCATGCCGCGGGAAGTCAGGGCCGCATCCCACAAGGCGGACGCGTCCTGACGGTTCTGCTGCTGCTTGGCGGGATCGACCGACAAGCCGATGTCCGTATCGCCAGCGCGGGCGCTAGCGATTGCGGCCGGCGCGGCAGCAAGCGCGGCCTTGATCTGGTCGACGGTCATGTCCGTCGTGGTCGCCAGCGTCACGGCGAGACCCTCGCGGCCTTTGGCCTCCGGAAGCGCGAGGATCGCGGCGAAGCGGTCGCGTTCGGCCTTGATGGTGCCAGCCGTGGCAGGCACGTTGGCGGCGGCAGCTGGAGGCGCGGCGGCCAGCGACGCCCTCGCTTCATCCACTGACCTGCCGGTCGTCGTGGCGATGTTCAGCGCCAGCGCTTCCCGGCCGGCAGCTTCTGGCGTGCCCATGATCCTCGCGAGCCGTCGCCGTTCGTCAGCCACTGCTCGCGCGACCGCGGCCTGAATTGTGGACCGTTCTTCGTTCATTAATTGCCCTCCGTGACGCTGTCTCGATCGTCGTTATCGGGCGGCTAGGAAGCCGCCCGTGAGCGCCGGGTTTACGCCACGATCGTTTCGGGAGACCCGAGGACCTGGGCTGGCGTTTGCGTCACGGCGATGGTCGCGCCGCTCCCGCCTTCGTTGGCGACGCCGATCAGCGTCAGTCGGGAGCCAGTGCCCGATGACGCGGGTTCAACCTTCGCGATCTGAGCAAGTTGGACATAAATCGTCGCGCCGTCCGAGCGCGTCAGGGTTTTCCACGAAGCCATTGAGGCTCTCCAAGTTGTAGGCTGTACAACTCGGATGATCACTGCTTCGGCTTCCGTCGGCAATCAAGGCGCCGCGCGTTTGCGCGCGTTTTAGTCTCTCAATCGCGCATCCGCGCGCGATTGAGCTTATTGACACGGTAAAGCGCCCCGACGGGTAGGGTGACAATGAAGGGAGCGATCACCACCCACCAGCGCGCGCCGATTTTTCGGCCGTACCCGCCCGTATGGATGCCAAACACGTTCTGCTCGCATCGACGACGCATCTGCGCCTCGCTGATCGCGGCGATGTAAGCGGCGTCTTTCACCGGCATGCAACGCGTCACGCCCGGCGGCACGTCCGCCAGACGATCCGCGATCGTCCGCAGCGCTAATACAGTCGCTTCGACTTCCGCGGCATCCATCACCGGGAATGCTCCCGCCGATTGACCGTGTAGAGCAGCCGCCGTCCGCGCCGGCCGGCGATCTTCACCGCGCCATCGCGCTTCAGCCGGGCGATTGCCCGGCGGGTCGCCGATTTCTGGGAAGCATTCGCCCACCAACGCGCTGCCACCCGACCGTTCCGCGGGCTCCTCTGCCAGTAGGTGAGGTTAGCGAGTTCAAGCGACGTCATCGGGCCGTGCCTCCGCAGCGCGCGCGGGATCGCCGCGCGCAGGCCGATACGCGGTGCAACCTCGATCACGCCGATCGGGAGCCGGAAGCGGGCGTTTGCAGGCATTTCTGAACCTCAACCGGGAAGGAAACCGGAAATCTCAAAAACTCGGACATACTCAAAGATTGGGGCGCTTCGTGCCGCGCCATCGCCATGCCTGCCGTACGGTCCCTTGACGTTTTTTTAGAGGGGTCGCCGTCCAAAGCGGAAGGGCGGGCAGCTGGATGGGCGGACCTGCCCGCTACCCATGTACGCGCTTACGGGAGCGCGCATCAGCGCGCGTCCTACTCGCCCTGCGCACATGCATCCTGCTCCGCACCGGTAGAGCTCCCGTCCTGTTGCCTGTCGTCGCGCTGCCGTTCTAACTTGCGCGGCCTTCCTCTGCTGATAGGCGCGATCGGCGCCGGTTGCGGCCATTCGTCGGTGTGCCAGTCGGTCTGATCGTCCGTCATCGTTTCCCTTTCATTGTCTCCAACAGGTCTGCCGGCAGGTTATCCATGCCGTCGTCATCGCCTTCGTCGAAGTCGCCTTCGTCAACATCGCCGTGATCAGCCGGTCGCGCCGGCAGGCGCGCCGGCGCCGGTGCTTCGTTGCGAGAGCCGGCCCGGGAAGGGTCACAGGCGATCGCACGCCATAGGTCGCGCTCGATGGGGTCGCGGCACATGACGACAAACGCGCTGCCGATCTGGGTCGTGAAATAATGGTCACCGGAGGCGGTGCGGCGCTGACGGAACTGCAATAGTTCAATGCCATCGGGGATCATGACGGTCTCCCTGTCGCGCAGGATGGGTTTGGGAGGTCATGGCGGTGCAAGCCGGGGACCGGCGTGCGCCGGCCCCTCTCGCAGAACCCGACCTGAGACAGCGGCAGCACCCAGCAATATCGAAGATATCTAGTGGGTGCCAAAATCGTCTCAAACTGTCTCACGAAGCCAACTCCGGACGGGGGAACTGGCAGTCAACAGGGGCGCCGTCGACGATGGGCGCGGTCCGGCGGCGATACCAAGTCGACCGACTTATCCCCAAAGCTTTCCACGGTTTCACCCGCGCCTTCGAAGCGGTTCGAGGCGTAGCGCCGGCGGCAAGCCGGCGCGCCTGTCGACGATCGTTCTTCCGCTTCTGCCGCCGCTTTGCTCGCTTGCGTGTGCTGTCGTCGAATGCGCCGAACGTCACTATGCCAAGGCTGGCGATTTCGTCACGGGTCGCGCGCAGCTTCCTGCCGAGCGTGTCCGCCTTCCACTTCAGCGGCCGTTTACAGACCCGTTCGATCAGTTCGGCCAGTTCGTCTTCTAGAAACCACGGCGCCCATTGGAACGCCCATGACCGGATTTTTCGATCCGGGTCGCCATAATGATAGACGTGATGGGCGCCAATCAATAGGTCGGCGCGGCCACTGTCATCATCGGGCAGCTGACGGCCGCGGTAGCGATGTTCGAAGAAGGCTTCGACATCGCGCATCCGGCGGTTTTGCTTCGCTGTCGGCTTCCGTCGACCCGGATCGTCGCGGTCATCCCAAGCGAAGCGGCCGTCGTAATGAAGCGCTATCTCCCAATGACGCGCTTGCTTCGCCGGCGTTTCGTCCGCGAACCTGTCGTCGACGGTCTGCTTCAGCGGTTTTTTTCTTGGACCGGGTTCTTTACCGGTTGACGGCGCAGATCGCGGTTCGTATCTGTCGGAAGTGGAAGCGCTGCCCAGCGGCTTCTTGTTTTTTCGGTGGTCAGCGCCGTCCCGATTAGCCGTCGGGGCGGCGTCTCCGTTTTCGGGCGGGCCTTCAACCTTGAAGGCCGCGCCCCTTAGCGCGTGCATGTGGATTTACCTCAGGGTTAGGGCAACAGAACCTGCTGCCAGATTTCGCGGCGGACAGCCGCTTCGATGGTGCGAACCTCGCGATCCGCGTCATCGCGGTCCACGCCGATTTCGGCCAAGCGGCGGCGGATGGCGTCTAGGTTTCTCTGAACGTGCTGTTCGCCGCGTTCAGCGTCTAACCCGACCACGAATGCGACGTGACGCTTCACGTATTCTGCGCCACGAAAGCGGCCCGGCAGAAGGCTCACCTTCGCGGACGATCCTGTGACCACCGCGTGTCCGGAAGCTGGACCCACTGGCGCAACGGAGCGCCGGACATCGCGGACGACACTGAGGACCGCGGACTTCTTCGTCATGCGATCCCCCGCGCTTCCCCATCCTTGAAATAGGCTGTCCAAGCGGCCACAGCGAAGGCGCGGCAATGCAATTCGATTTCGGCTTCGGCCACGCCCAGATCGGAAAGGCGGCTCCATTCAAGGTCCAGATGGTCGATCAGATATTTCTCAGCGGCATCGGCCGAACGTCTCTTCCGCATGTCGCGAACGATGAACGCCACGATCTTTTTGTGCCGCGCCGGCGGGAAAACACAGACCTGCGCGGAGGGAACGGCTTCAGGCTTCATGGTCGAACCTCAGCTGTTGGACTGATTGGCGGCGCGTTGCGGACAGAAACGCAATGCGCCGCCGGTGGCGCTGCCGTACATTCGGGGGGCGCCAAAGCGCCGGCGGCTGTCGCGTCCGCCGGAGCAAATGGAGAGATCAGGCGGCAGCCTGATCGCCGCGCAGAAGCTGAAAAAGGTCTTCGACCGGTACCGTCGTATAGCGTCCGTTCTTTCGAACGCGGATCGCGCCGTCTTTCGCTAGTTCGTAGAACCGAGTGTGACCGATGCCGGCGACCTTGCAAAAGTCGTTCACAGATACGTTGGGCGGCAGATCGTAAATCTTGATCATGTCGAGAAGTGTCATATCGCCGGTCCGCATCTGAGTGTCCTTGCGTTTTGTTCGTCTGTAATCGCGACAGTCCGTGACGGCGCAGACGTTCGTCAACGTAGGCGAAACTAAAATACTAAAGAACTCGGGGTGATGCTCTTGATGCGTTAAGCAAATTGTCGATCGGCGGCCTGTGGAAAAAACTGCTAATTCCGGGCGTTCTACCGGTGGTTTTAAGAAAATCGCGCAAATCACTGCAAAGCGTGCGCGGGACGTGGTCGTCTGTTGCGCGCCAAACGGCCAGCTGCATCATGTGACGCAGTTGATAACCGAGGGAGGGTCTTCAAGTTTTCAAGAAGCTGCTGCACAGCCGCCGACGTCGGAGCTACGTCGCTTACCATGGTCCACAAGTGACCGGAACCGGATGGGAACGGAACAGTTCTGCCGGCGTCGCAAGATCAAATGCCGGGAAGGTCGCGTGTCCAGCGTGAAGAGTTCTCGCTGGAACATGCAGGCGGCAAAGGTCGATACTATGGACGTTTGCAGTCGCTACGGGGTGGCTAGGAAACCGAGCGCGATCGGCGCGCCTTCGCAATCGGCACGACGGCGCCAGACTTGCGCAGGTCGTCCAGATAGTCAGCCCACCATTGAGCGAGGCGGGTTCGGTCCGCATCGTACGTTGCACGGTTGTAAATGCTGCGAATTTGGTTTCCGTCGCTGTGGGCCAGTGCCGCTTCGATGATGTCGGCATCGAACAACCGCGATGTATTCGCGAGCGTCGAGAAGGACGACCGGAAGCCGTGCGGGACGTGGGCGTCGCTCGAATACCCAAGCCGGCGCAGAGCAGACCCCAGCGCGCCTTCGGACATCGGCCGCAACGCGGGTCGCTTCGACGGCATACCATCCTTGCCGATCAAGCGGCGAGGCTGCGCGTTGGGGAACACGTAATCGGCGCCCGCCGCGGCGTGGATCGACGACCATCCTGTTATTTCGCGCAGTTCTGCGACAATAGCGATCGCCTGTCGGGATAGCGGCACCTCGTGTTCGCGCCGCATCTTCATGATTTCCGGCGGGAGGGTGATGGCGGGTTGCTTGATATCTTCCGCCACCCAACCCCATCGCAATTGCCGCAGTTCACCGGGACGCAGCGCGGTTAGGGCGAGAAGTTGCAGGGCAAGCCTCGTTTCCTTGGTGCCGTCGTAGCCGTCGATCGCGCGGAGTAGGGCGCCAAACGCCTTTGGGTCGACGATGGCGGCATAGCTTCTGGTTGGGGGCGGTGTTAGGTGGCCGGACTTTGCGAAAGCCGCGGCGGGGTCGAATTCCCGCAGGCCTTCCGCGACCGCATACGAGAAGACGCGGCTAAGGGTCGCCCGGCATCGCTTCGTCGTTTCGTACCGGTTCTTTCCATGCCGGCCGGCCGCCTCCACTTTACGAAGCGCCGCCAGCACGTCTGACGACGTGATGGCGGCGATCTGAAGCTGACCGATTTGCGTCCGGACTAGGTCAATTATCCAAGTCAGCTTGTCTAGGGTGGTCGCGCTCTTTGACGTCTCGCGCTGCTTGGCCAGCCACGCATCAGCCACCGCGTCGAACGTCGTCAGATGCGCCGCAGACGCCGCGATCTTGTCGGCCTTCCGTTTATCCGACGGGTCTACGCCCTTCGCCAGAAGGGCCTTGTTTGCATCCCGCGCGATCCGGGCGTCGGCGAGGGTGACCGCGGGATAGGCGCCCAACGCGATCAGCTTTTGTTTGCCGCCGAACCGGTATGCTTGCCGCCACAGCCGCGATCCGCTCGTTTCGACAAGCAAATATAGGCCGCCGCTATCGCTAAGTTTGTACGGCCTCTCCGCTTTCTTGGCTGCGCGACAGGCTGCATCGGTCAAAGGCATGGATCGTCCCTCGCTAAAGGCTCCGTACCAACACTCGCTCGGGCCCCTACCAACGGCCGTACCAACAGAATTAGCGGAAGGAGGCGGAGGGAAGCGAATGGTGACGCACAGGAAACCCCTATATTTCAGCGATTTCTGTGGCCGAAGCGGAGACTAGCGAACGATGGGGAATAGTCAAATGGTGCCGGCTGAGGGGATTGAACCCCCGACCTTCGGTTTACAAAACCGCTGCTCTACCGCTGAGCTAAGCCGGCGACGCCTGGAGAAGCGGGCAGGGACCAGCATACGCCGGAGCCGTCCGCCCGTGCGCGCCGCAATACCAGACTTGACCGGAAAGTGCCAGAACCCGCGATGCCCGATGCAGACATGAATCAGGCGGCCCGAAGGCCGCCTGATCTGTCGCGTTCGGTTAAATCGCCTTATTGGCAGATGTGCCGGCGGCCGTCTTCGCCCTTGAACCAGGTGCCGGGCGTGCAGACGAAGCCGTTGCGCTGGGCGTAGGTGCGGGTGTCCCAACCGCGATTGTCCCAGCCGGGGTTATTCCAGCCATTGTCGTAGGCGTAGGCGTCGTTCGTGGCACGGAACGGGGCGGTTGCGATTGCGCCTGCAGTCCCGATGGCTGCGCCGGCCACGCCAGCGGCTGTTCCGACCGCGCCGGCGGCGACGTCGGTCGGCCAGAAGCCGGTGCGGCTCCTGCTCCAGTCGTTATTCCAGTCGCCGTTGTTGGTCTGGCGATAGGACACGCGACGGTGCCGATAGCCGCTGTCGGTGTACGGATTTCCCGGTCCGACGTTCTGGCAGTTGGCGTTGGGGAATTGCGCCGCGCAGCGGCCGGGATTGGTGATCACGGCCTGCGCCATGGCAGAGCCCGTCACGAGGGTCGCCGCAATCGCCGTGGCTCCGAGAAGTTTGACGTTCATGATTGTTTGGCTCCCGTTTTGTTGACGGGGGCTAAACGCCGAAGACGCCGGACGTTCCGCTGAAACCGGCGGATTTTCGTGAGCGGCAGTCAAACGGAAGTGAGCACGCGCGATGGTTCCGGACTGCAGGGTCCGGCGGCGTTAATGCTTCGCTAGTTCGCTTTGGCGCATTTGAGCGGCGCGCAATCCTTACACATTAGGCTTACCGGCAATTGGTGAGAGGGCCTTAACCCTCTCTGCGTCGCCATCGGGTAGGTTGTCGCCGGATAAATGGGATCCCCTCATGCGCGCATCTGCGCTCGCCGCCTTTCTGATCGGACTGCCCGCGTCGGCGTTTGCCGGCGGCGGCTTCGATATCGTCGTTCCCGGTCGCCCCGGCGTGCCCATCATCATCAACAACATCGACGCGTCCTATGCCGTGATCGAGGGGACCTGGGGCCTGGGGAAGAACGTGCAGGTGCAGCCCACGATCTATGGCGGCCGCTATATCGCCGAGCGCCAGCCTGAGGACGTCGGCCATTATTACCCGACGCTGGGCCTGCGGCCCGGCTATGGCCGGCTCGAGGTCGAGCCGCCCGCGAACCGCAAAATGCCCAAGCCCGCCGAGAGCTATCACCAGAGCTGGGGCGCGCAATCGGCGCCGCTGCCGCCGCAGATGGACGTGCCCGTCAATCCGCCGCCGGTGATCCTCGCGCCTGAGATCAACGACTATCCGCGGCGTCCTCGGCCGCGGCCGCGTACAGAGATGCCCGGCAGACCGCCGGGTTAAGAAACGACAAAATCCAAAAAACGGAAATCAACAGGAGAGAGTAATGCGTCAGATGATTTCGGGACTGGTCGCGGCGGCTGCCGTGATGTTCATCGGGGCTGCGCCCGCCGCGGCCTGCGGCTTCGATCCGTGCCAGCCGGTTGCGCCGGTCTATTCCGGCTGCAACAGCGGCTGTGGCGGTTATGGGGCCGGCTACGGCTACGGCTACGGCTACGGCGCCTATGAGCGTCTCGCCGAGCCCACCACGCAGTATTATCACGTCAACCAGGGCCCGACCTACACCGGCCCGGGCGCCTTTGCGCCGTATCCGACCTACCGTGAAGACGCGGTGGTTGCGCCCGCCAATTACGGCTACGGCCGTGGCTATGGGCACGGCTATGGTTATCGCGCCGCCGCGGTCGAAGCGCCGGCCGCCTATCCCTACCGCCGCCCGTATTATCGTCCGTATCGCTACGGCTACGGCCCGCGCGCCGGCTATCTGCCGCGCACGCACTACGGCTACGGTCCGCGCTACGGCTACGCCCCGCGGCATGCGCCGTACTACGGCGGCCACCGCGTGCTGCGTCGCTATTACTGATCGCTTGATCGGTTAAACCAACGAGACGCCCGTCCGCGATGCGGAGGGGCGTTTTGTTTTGTTACCGCTTCATCAGCCCGAGCCGGCTGGCGCCGACATAGAGCGAGAGCACGGCGGCATTCGAGACGTTGAGGCTCTTGATCTCGCCGGGCATGTCGAGCCGCGCCACGACGCTGCAGGTCTCGCGCGTCAATTGCCGCAGGCCCTTGCCTTCGGCACCCAGCACCAGGGCGAGCGGCTCGCGCAGGGTGACCTCGGAGAGATCCGCGCTGCCTTCACTGTCCAGTCCGACGGTCTGGAAGCCGAGCTCGTTCAGCGTGGTCAGTGCGCGGGCGAGGTTTTGCACCGTCACCATCGGCACCAGCTCCAGCGCGCCGGAGGCGGCCTTGGCCAGCACGCCGGTCGCTTCCGGACTGTGGCGCGCGGTGGTGACGATCGCCTTCACGGCGAACGCCGCAGCCGAGCGCAGGATGGCGCCGACATTGTGCGGATCGGTGATCTGGTCGAGCACCAGCACGATGCCGTCCTGCTCCAAATCCTCGATGTCGGGAGAGGGCAGGGGATTGGCCTCGGCGAGCAGGCCCTGGTGCACGGCGTCGGGCGACAGCAGGCGGTCGATCTCCTGGGGCCGGACGATCTCGGGCGTGATGCGGGTTGCGATGTTCTCGTCCGCCAGACGCCTTGCGGCATTCTCGGTCAGCGTCAGCTTGCGGATCTGCCGCTGGGGGTTGGCGAGCGCCATGGTGACGGTGTGCCAGCCATAGAGGATGACGGGACCGTCGGTGTCCGAATCGCGATCGCGCCGGGCCGGGCGACCGGCCGATTTTCCGGGCCTGTTGAAGGGCTTAGACCCGCCGCGGGGGCCCCTCGGGTTGAATTTTCGATCCTTCATGGGCTCGCTTGTGTCACGGGTCCCGGAATATGGCAATTTGGGTGGTGTCGGGGGCGATTTTAGCTGTTCGCCTCGGTTGACTTTACCCCATCGCTTCGCCGATAACCGCGCCCGGTCGCGCCCCCATCCGGGCTGTCGCGGCCTTCACGTTCCATGGCCGTCTTCGGTCGCCGGCAAGGTCCGGCCCGATTGTGCTGCCGTCGAGCGGGGGAGTGTCCCGAGTGGCAAAGGGAGCTGACTGTAAATCAGCCGCCTTATGGCTTCGCAGGTTCGAGTCCTGCCTCCCCCACCACGCTTCGCCCTTCGGGCTTCGCGTGGCGCAGCCAACGTGATGCGCGAAGGACGGAGCGTGGTGTCCGGCGAAGCCCGTAGGGCGAAGACGGATTGAGCGGATCCGATCGCCTTACCCCATCATCTCGCGCACCATCGGCACCACCTTCCGGCCGTAGAGCTCAATGCTCTTCATCAGCTTCCCATGCGGCAGCGGGCCCGCTGAATACTTCAGCTGAAACCGCGAAATGCCGAGTGCCTTGGCGGTCTTGGCGATCTTGCGCGCGACCGTCTCCGGCGAGCCGACATAGAGCGAACCGTGCTCGGCCTCATTGACGAACTCGTCGCGGCCCATCGGTGGCCAGCCGCGTTCCTTGCCGATGCGGTCGCGCATCGCCTTGTAGTCGGGCCACAGCTCCTCGCGCGCCTGTTCGTCGGTCTCGGCGACATAGCCGGGCGAATGCACGCCGATCGGCTGGGCCGGGCGGCCGAACTCCCTGAACGCGCGGTGATAGAGATCGACGAAGGGCGCGAAGCGCGCGGGATCGCCGCCGATGATCGCGAGCATCAAGGGCAGGTCGTAATGCGCGGCGCGCACCACCGATTGCGGACTGCCGCCGACGCCGATCCAGGTCTTGAGCGTGCCGTTCGCGACCGGGGGATAGACCAGCTGTCCCTTGAGCGGCGGACGCAGCTTGCCTTCCCAGGTCACCGGCTTCTGCGACAGCAGCGCTGCGAACAGATCGAGCTTCTCTTCGAACAGCGCTTCGTAAGCCCGCAGGTCGAAACCGAACAGCGGAAAGGATTCGGTGAATGAGCCGCGGCCGAGGATCACCTCGGCGCGCCCGTTCGAGAGCGCGTCCAGCGTGGCAAAGCGCTGGAAGACGCGGATCGGATCATCCGAGCTCAGCACCGTCACGGCCGAGCCGAGATGAATGCGCCTGGTCCGCGACGCGATGGCGGCCAGTACAGTCTCGGGGGAGGAGATCGCGAAGTCGGCGCGGTGATGTTCGCCGAGGCCGATGAAGTCGAGGCCGAGCTCGTCGGCCAGCACCGCTTCGTCGACGACGTTGCGGATCACCTGCGCGTGCGGAAGCATCGCGCCGGAGGCGTCCCTGGTGACGTCGCCAAAGGTGTCCAGTCCGAATTCGAGCGGTGCGGTCATTGATGAGATCTCTGCGGGCGCGGCTTGCGCACCCGTCACTGGGGAGGGGATTGCCTGCTGGAGCTAAGCAGCAGGGACTGGAACACAATGCTGCTTCGAGAAACCCATTGTTTCCCTTTCTTCTTGGTGTCGGGGGGGCCGCGGCTTCAGTCGGACCTGGCGAACATCTCGACCAGGGTCTCGCGCAGCCAGCGCTGCGCCGGCACGGTGTCGTTGCGCTGGTGCCAGAACAGGCTGACGATGCGCGGCGGCGCCTTGAGCGGAAGCGGCATGGCGTGCAGGAACGGCGCGTGCCGGGATTGCGAGCGCAAATCGCTCGGCAGCACCGCAATCAGGTCGGACTGGCGCACCACCTCGTAGGCGGCGCTGTAGTGATTGACGGTCGCGACCAGGTTGCGCGATAGCCCGCGCGAGGCGAGGAAGAGGTCGTAGGACGGCAAGGTCTTGCCGGCGAGGCTCACATCGACATGCCCCGCGTTGAGGAAGCTGCGCGTGCTCAGCCGCTTCATCGCCGCGAGCGGATGGCCACGCCGCATGAAGCAGGCGTAGTCGACGGTCCACAGCGAGCGCGAGCGGATGGCGGCCGGCTGCTGCGCCTCGTTGACATAGACGCTGAGCACGCAATCAACGCGATTGTCTTCGAGCTGGTCGGCGATCTCCACGACGGTGTTGGGAACGGTGTGGATTCGCGCCTTGGGCGCGACCTTGCCGAAATGGTTCAGCAGGTTCGGCATCACCAGCGAGGCGACGTAATCCGACATCGACAGGCTGAACTCTGTCTGCGCACGGTGCGGGTCGAACACCTGCTCGTCGAGCGCGCCGCGGACGGTTTCGAGCGCTTCGCCGATCGGCTCCCACAGCACCACGGCGCGTTGGGTCGGACGGATGCCGGTGCCGGACCTGACGAACAGGGGATCGCCGAGCGCGTCCCGCAGGCGTGCGAGCGCGTTGCTGACCGCCGGCTGCGTCATCAGAAGCGCGTTGGCGGCGCGCGTGACGCTGCCCTCGGTCATCAGGGCCTCGAAGACTTTCAGCAGGTTGAGGTCGAGCTTTCGGAACGACAGAACATTCACCACAGTGATGTACTAGATCATGATTATAAATTATGACGATAATATCTCCTTGTCTATGGTTCCCCCAGGGATGAGCGGAGTGCCGGGCCGCCAGACAGAGGGGGACTTTCATGTCGATGATTTCGGCGCGCATCGAGCGCCTTCCATTCGCGCGTTTCCATAAGCATCTGCTGCTGATGGGCGGGCTCGGCTATACATTCGACGCGATGGATGCAGCGGTGCTGGCGTTCATCCTGCCGGTGTTGCGCACGATCTGGAATCTGTCGAGCGTGCAGATCGGCGTGCTCGGCAGCAGCACCTATATCGGCTTCCTGTTCGGCGCGCTGCTGGCGGGCACGCTGGGTGACCTGATTGGCCGTCGTGCGGTGATGATGTCGGCGCTGGCGCTCTATTGCGTCGCATCCATCGTCAGCGCGGCGGTGAACGACTGGTCGTTCTTCTTCGCCGCCCGCGTGGTCGCGGGCATGGGCACCGGCGCGGAGAGCGCAATCATTGCGCCCTATCTGGCGGAATTCGTCGCACGGCGTTACCGCGGCAGCTTTACCGGCGCGCTAGCCGGATTCTTCTCCTTCGGTTTCGTCGCGGCGGCCTTGCTCGGCTATTTCATCGTGCCCGCCTATGAGAATGGCTGGCGCATCGTTCTTGTGATCACCGCGGTGCCGGTCGTCATGCTGCTGTGGTGGCGCAGGGCGCTGCCGGAATCGCCGCGCTGGCTGGAAAGCCGGGGCCGGGAGAAGGAAGCCGCAGCCGTGCTGGACAGGATCGAGGCCGGCTTTGCGAGCCAAGGCCATGTCCTGCCGCAACCGGTCGTCGAAGCCGCGGCGCCTGCCGTGACTGGTGGGACGCTGCTTGCCAATTTCGCCGCGCTCCTCGCCGGCCGCCAGGCGCGCATCACCATCATGACCTGGATCATGTGGCTTGCGATCACGTTCAGCTACTATTCCTTCTTCGTCTGGATCCCCGGCCTTCTGGTCCAGAACGGCATGAGCATCACCAAGAGCTTCGCCTATTCGATCGCGATCTATTGCGCGCAGATTCCCGGCTATTTCAGTGCCGCGTATTTCAACGAGCGCATCGGCCGGCAGGCGACCATCGCCTCCTACATGGTGCTTGGCGGCGCAAGCGCGCTCGGCCTCGCCTTCGCGCAGAGCGACCAGCACATCATGGTGGCGGGAATTCTACTGTCCTTCTTCATGAACGGCACCTATGCGGGCGTCTATGCCTATACCGCCGAGGTATTTCCGACGGCGGTCAGAACCACCGGCGCCGGGCTCGCTTCCGCGATCGGCCGCATCGGTGCGATCGTCTCGCCGATCCTGGTCGGCTATCTCTATCCCAATTTCGGCTTCGCCGGCGTCTTCGGCCTCACCACAAGCGTGCTGCTGTTAGGCGCGCTCACCGTGGTGCTGATGGGGGTGCCGACGCGTGGCCGTTCGCTGGAAGAGATTGCGGCGGGTGAAGTCGCGTGAGGGAAACAAAACGCCGGTCCGATCCGCTGCTCTGCGCCGTGGCGGCCGCGCAGGGCAGGGCGGATCAGCCGGATGCCCTGTACTCGGCGCTGGACGACGCCTTGAAATCGGCGATCGGCCACAAGCTGTTCACGATCCTGACCTATGACGACGACACGAGGGAAGCAGCGCGGGTGTATTCCAATCTCCCCGGACCTTACCCGGCGGGCGGACGCAAACGCCTGGCGCCGGGGCCGTGGACCGAGGCTGTGCTGGACCGCGGCGAGGCCTATATCGGCCGCACCCGGGACGATCTGCGCGAGGTGTTTTCCGATCACGAGCTGATTGCTTCGCTCGGCTGCGCGAGCGTGCTCAACATGCCCGTGCGCTGGCGCGGGCGCACACTCGGCTCGCTCAATCTGCTCCATGAAGCAGGCTGGTACGGCGAGGACGATGTCGCTGCGTGTCTTCCATTCGCCCAGCTCGCTCTGCCCGCGCTGCTCATCCAGTCCTGATCAGACAGGAAGTCGTCATGTCCCGTGTGCTCTTCAAGAACGCCGCTCTGCTCGATCCGCTCCAGCCGGACCTCCTGGAGGGACATCACGTGCTGGTCGAGGACAGTCTGATCAAGGAGGTCTCCGATCGGCCGCTCCAGGTGGAAGCCGACCGCACGATCGATCTGAAGGGCAAGACGCTGATGCCCGGCCTGATCGACCTGCATGTGCATGCGATCGCCGTCGAACTCAATCTGGCGCAGCAGGTGCACATGCCCAACGTGCTGGTGACGCTACGCTCGACGCTGCTGCTGCGCGGCATGCTGCGGCGGGGCTTCACCACCGTGCGCGACGCCGGCGGTGCCGGCCATGCGCTGAAGCAGGCGATCGAGACCGGGCTCACCGACGGACCGCGGCTGTTCGTCTCGGGACGTGCGCTCAGCCAGACCGGCGGCCACGGCGACATGCGGGCCCGCTCGGACTACCTCGCCAGCGACGCACCGTGCCCGTGCTGCGTGCGTGTCGGCGCGCTGGCGCGCGTTGCCGACGGTGTCGATGGCGTGCGAAGGGCGGCCCGCGAAGAGCTCCAGATGGGCGCCGACCAGATCAAGATCATGGCCTCCGGCGGCGTCGCCTCACCGACCGACCCGGTCGGCGCCTTCGGCTACTCCGAGGACGAGATCCGCGCCATCGTCGAGGAGGCGCGCGGGCGTCAGACCTATGTGCTCGCCCACGCCTACACCGCTGCTGCGATCGAACGCGCCATTCGCTGCGGCGTGCGCACCATCGAGCACGGCAATCTGGTCGATGCTCCGACCGCGCAACTGATGGCCGAGAAGGGCGCCTATGTGGTGCCGACGCTCGTCACCTACGAGGCGCTGGCCAACGAGGGCGCCCAATACGGCCTGCCGCCCGAAAGCGTGGCCAAGATCGCCGATGTCCGCGACGCCGGCCTGCGTTCGCTCACGATCTATCGCGATGCCGGCGTGAAGATGGGGTTCGGCAGCGACCTGCTCGGACCGTCGCAGCGTCTGCAGAGCGACGAATTCCGCATCCGCGCCGAGATTCTCGGGCCGCGCGCCGTCATCGCCAGCGCGACATTGATCGGCGCCGAGGTGCTCGGCATGGAGGGCAAGCTCGGGCGCATCATGCCCGAAGCCATTGCGGACCTGCTGGTGGTCGACGGCAATCCGCTGCGCGATGTTGCCTGCCTGCTCGGCCAGGGCGAGCACATCCCGATGGTGATGAAGGCAGGCAAGGTCCAGTTCGACCGGCTGGGCGCGTAGCCGGCGTTACCGCCACATTCCGCGCATTCGAGCGCCGATGTCGACCTTCGGGCCCTGCGCCGCCGAGCGGGCCGCGCCGGCGGCGGCTTTCGGCCAGGCGGTGCGCTCGAACAGATAGACCAGCTGCTCCGGGATGAAGCGGGTGCGCGAGGCGTAGACATGGCGGTCGCCCTTGGCGGCCTGGCCGTGGGTGAAGAAGCGCTGCGGCACCACAAGGTGCAGATCGTCCTTGGCACGCGTCATCGCGACATAGAGCAGGCGGCGTTCCTCCTCGAGCTCGGCGCTGGTGCCGGCGCCGAGATCCGACGGCATGCAGCCGTCGACGACGTTGAGCACGAACACCGATTTCCACTCCTGGCCCTTGGCGGAGTGGATGGTGGAGAGGATCAGATAATCCTCGTCGCGCAAGGGTGGCCCGGATTTGTCGCTGGTCGCATCCGGTGGATCGAGCGTGAGCTCGGTCAGGAATTTCTCGCGCGAGGCATAGCCGCTCGCGATCTGCTCGAGCTGCATCAGATCGGCGCGGCGCGTCTCGGAATCCTCGTGCAGGCGATCGAGATGCGGTTCGTACCAGAGCCGCACGCGTTCGAGGTCAGCCGGCCATTCCGAATAGCGCAAATTTTCGATGGTGCGGACGAAGCCGGTCCAGTCCGCGCCGGTGCGCGGCGGCACCGGGAGCTGGCCGAGCGCGGCGAGCGGATCGGAGCTCTCCGCCATCTGGTCGAGCACACGCTGCGCCGTCGCAGGTCCGATGCCCGGCAACAGATGCAGGATGCGAAAGCCGGCGACGCGGTCGCGCGGATTCTCAGCGAAGCGCAGCAGTGCCAGCACGTCCTTGACATGCGCGGCATCGAGAAACTTGAGCCCTCCGAACTTGACGAAGGGAATGTTGCGGCGGGTGAGCTCGATCTCCAGCGGGCCCGAATGCGAGGACGTTCGGAACAGCACCGCCTGGTGCTTCAACAGCGCGCCTTGCTCGCGGTTGGCCAGCACTTGCTCGACGATGTAGCGGGCCTGGTCGGCCTCGTCGTGCACGGTGACGAGCTGTGGTTTTTGCGTGGCGGCGCGGTCGGTCCAGAGGTTCTTTGTAAAGCGCTCGCGCGCCAGGCCGATGACGCCGTTGGCCGCCGCCAGCACGGGTTGCGTCGAGCGGTAATTGCGGTCGAGCGTGATCATCTCGGCGCGGGGCGAGAAGCTCTGCGGAAAATCCAGGATGTTGCGGACAGTGGCGGCGCGGAACGAATAGATCGACTGCGCGTCGTCGCCGACGACGGTGAGGCCGCGCCCGTCCGGCTTCAGCGCCAGCAGGATCGAGGATTGCAGGCGATTGGTGTCCTGATATTCGTCGACCAAGACGTGATCGAAGCGGCCGCCGATTTCTTCCGCGATCAGCGCATCGCTCATCATCTGCGACCAGTAGAGCAGGAGGTCGTCGTAATCGAGCACGTGCTGGGTCTGCTTGGCGTCGACATAGGCCGCGAACAGGCCCTTCAGCTCGGCCGCCCAGCCTGCGCACCAGGGATAGTGCGCCCCCAACACCTTCTCGATCTCCATCTCGGCGTTGACGCAGCGCGAGTAGATCGACAGGCAGGTGCCTTTGGCGGGAAAGCGGCTCTCCGTCTTTGACAATCCGCGCTCGTGCCGGACCAGATTCATCAGATCGGCGGAATCCTCGCGGTCGTGGATGGTGAAGGCAGGATCGACGCCGATCCGCTCGGCATATTCGCGCAGCAACCGTGCGCCGATGCCGTGGAAGGTGCCGGCCCAGCTGAGCGCGTCGCGCATGATCGCGGCGTTGTTCTCGCCAAGCACTTTTCGGGCGATGCGCTCGACCCGGCCGGCCATCTCGGCCGCGGCGCGCCGCGAGAACGTCATCAGGAGGATGCGGCGCGGATCGCTGCCCGCGACGATCAGGTGCGCGACGCGATGGGCCAGCGTGTTGGTTTTGCCGGAGCCTGCACCGGCGATGACGAGCAGGGGCGCGCCCGCGGTCGCACCATCGGCCACACCATGCTCCACGGCGCGGCGCTGCTCCGCATTGAGCGTGTCCAGATATGTCGCCACGAATCGCCCCGGTGAAACAGCCAGAGTCGGCGATCCCGCTGCGAATCGCAATGCGTCTGGACGGGACCGATGTTAAGACCTAGGGACAAGACGGCCCAAGGTTCCATTGCGAAAAAGCGCCACCCGGCATGACCGAGCTCAAATCCGACCAGTTCGAGATGCGACGGCTGGAATCGCTCAGCAACACCATTTTTGGCGTTGCCATGACGCTGCTCGCCTACGATCTGCCCAGGGCCGCGGTCTTCACCAGCGCGCCGGACTGGAACGATCTGGCCCGGGTCTATTCCGGCAAGCTCGCGGGTCTTGCGCTCAGCTTCATCATCGCCGGCGTGTTCTGGATCAGCCATCACCGCCGGCTGGCGCGCCAGCCCGTCGGCAGCCGCGGCGCGGTGATCCTCAATCTGTTCTTCCTGCTCTCGATCGTGCTGCTGCCGGTGACCAACGGCCTCTACACCAACTACCCCACGAGCAGTGCGGTCGCCGTGCTCTACGGCGTGCACCTGACCACCATCGCCGGCCTCAATGCCTGGCTGTGGTGGAGGATCCTGGGCGGCTGGCGCCACGAGATCATGGCCTCGCTGTTTCCGCTGCTGGTGTTTATCCCGGGCACGGTCGTTGCGGCGTTCGCGCCGCAAGTCGCGCCGTTCGTGTGGTTCATCGCCTTCGGCGGCCTGCTGATCCAGCGCTTCTATGTCGGGCCGACCGGGACGGACAATTAGGCCTGCCGCTCATTCGCCGGACGGTGTCGCGCCGAACCCGTCGGCCGGCACGTAAAGCTTGACCGGGCGGATTTCGTAGACGGCTGACGGATTGACCTGACGCAACGTCCGCGCCGCCGCGATCGCCTCCTCATCGGTGTCGTATTCGACGAGGTGGAAGCCCAGAAGCTGCTCCTTGGTCTCGGCAAACGGGCCGTCCAGCACGACGCCCGCGCCGGGGCCACGCAAGGTGCGGGCCTTTCGGGTCTCATCCAGGCGGGCGGCCGGGCCAAAATGCCCGCTTGCCCGCAGCGGTGCCTGAACCTCGATGACTTTGGCCACGACCGCGGCGTCCTTCTCGGGCGTCCAGGACAAGATCTCGTCTTCCACGTGATAGGCCAGGATGGCGTAAAGCATCGTCACCTCGTTGATTTTCGCTGCGCGCGTCCGAAGGACGTATCACCACCGTCGCAGCCGACAATGGGCTTGAGGAAAATATTGCGTCGCGGGGTGCGGCGACGAAACCTTCCCGAAACCCGATTGCGGCCGAAAGGTGTGAACGCCGCTCGAAATCGGCGCGACTGATGGCCACTAAGAACACTTCGGAGGCGGCCATGTCGACCATCAAGATCATCTGCAAGATCATCTGCGACGCGCGTCGGGCAGGAAAGTCGGACGCTGCGGATCTGCACGACCAGAGCGGCCACCACCGCTATTACGGCAGCTCGGCCGAGAGCGGCGGCGAGCGCATCGTCGAAAGCCGGCGCGGCAAGCGCCCGCGCGCAATGAGCGTTTGCGGCTTCTAAGCCGCCGCGGTAGCGGTGAGGGGGCGGCCTCGCTCGAACTGACCGCGTGTCACATCCCGCTCAGCACCTGCTTGATCAGGGTTTCCCGCAACCGGGCGAGTTCGCCGGTCGCCTCCATCTGCTCGATCATCCTTCCGACCTTCGGCACGAGATCGCGATGCCGTTCATGCAGATGGTGGTAGATGCTGATGCGCTCGAGAGGCGGTGAGAGCGGATGGATCCTGGCCTGGAGATTGAGCTTCCTCACCGCGGCCAACCCGCTGAAGAGGTCGGTGACCATCACGTCGAAGCGGTCGGCATCGAGCATCTTGACCATGTTGTCGAGGCTTGTCGTCGCCGTGACCCGGGTCATGCCGCGCGTACCGGCTTCCGACGAGCCGACGCCGCGTACGATGCCGATGCTGTAGTCCCTGATTGAATTCCAGCCGGCGACGTCGAACTGCAGTTTCGTGGTGAAGACAGCGGGCTCGATGTAATTGATCGCAGGTGTCACCTGGATCAGCGTCGGGTAGTCGCGAGAGAGAGTTCCGATCCGCTGGACCTCGCCGTCGACCTGGCCGGTGCTCGACAGCGCGAGCGCGCGCTTGCCGGGGACATCCTCGAATTCGAGCTTGATGTTCAGCCTGGCATAGACCGCGCGGAGCATCTCGCCGCCGACATATTGATCGGGAATATCGGCGATGCGTGCGAGCCGGATGACTTCTTGCGCCTGCGACGGGCCTGCCGCGAGCAGCAACAGGCAGACCACGACTATCCGCCTCATGACGCATCTCCCTGGCCATGCCTTTTGGGCGTGCCCTGCTAACATCGGATTCCGGGGCCGCGCGATCTACCGGAGATGGCAGCTGCGCCGGTCCGCAACGTTGACAGCACGTTCGCGCTGCGCGGGCGGCTCCGGGCTTTCACCGATGTCATTCTAGCACGCGAGGTGGTACTTTGCCCGGGAATCCTGCTGCTGGGCGCAAGATATGACCCCGTCGAACTCAGGCCGCCCAAGGGCCGACAGGATCAAGGGCCGACAGGATCAAGGGCCGACAGGATCAAGGGCCGATAAGATCATCGGCCGACAGGATCGCCACGCGCACCGCGTGCTGAGGCAGGGCCTCAACCGTTCACTTTGCTCGCGGTTGCGGTCGGCAGGCTGAGCAGGTGCCGCCATTTTCGGGGACGTGGTGCATGGGCAACGCAGGTGACGATGATACCAAGCGCCGCCGCGCCATTGCGCCGGTGGCTGCGAAGCAGGATTTGACCGGCATCGGCGCCGCGCTCGCGCCTCCGATGTTCGCGGTGCTCGTGTCGCGGATCTTCAACTGGTCGCGCAGCGGCGTCGGGCCCCGGCTGCTTGCCGCCGTGCTGCTGTTCTCATCGGTCGTGACGCTGACCCTGACTGCGCTCCAGCTCTATCTGGATTACAATCGTGAGGTCGGACTGATCGAGACGCGGCTGGACGAGATCGGCCGCAGCACCACGGGCAGCCTCGGAGAGAGCCTATGGAATCTCGACCAGAACCAGCTCAAGCTCCAGCTCGATGGCATTCTACGGCTGCCTGACATCCGTGCGGCGGAGGTCCGCGAGATCGTCGATCGGCCCAATCCGATCCGTGTCGAAGTCGGCGAGCGAAACACCCGTTCGATCATGACCCGGGAATTTCCGCTGAGCACCATGGTGCAGGGGACCTCGCGCGCCATCGGCACGCTGCGGGTCGAGGCGACGCTGACCGACGTCTATCAGCAATTGCTGAACAGGGCCCTCGTCATTCTGGCCAGCCAGGCGGCAAAGACGTTCCTCGTCTCGTTGTTCATCATCTACATGTTTCATATGCTGGTGACCCGGCATCTCGTCGCCATCGCCGAGTACGTCGGCAAATACAGCCTCGGACGGCCGCCGCCGCCGCTGCGCCTGGAGCGCCGGTCGCCTTACGAGGCCGACGAGCTGGACAAGGTGGTCGTTGCTTTCAACGCCATGTGCGTCAACCTCGAACATGCCTATGGCGAGCTGCGCGAGGCCAATGGGAATCTCGAGCGTGACCTGAAGATCCGGCAGCGCGCCGAGGAGAACGCCCGCGCGAGCGAGCAGCGCTTCCGTGATTATGCCGAGACCGCATCCGACTGGTTCTGGGAGACCGGCCCGGATCACGTGTTCACCTACATTTCAGATCGGGCCGATGCTTTCGGCATGGACCACACGGCGCTGATCGGGAGGCGCCGTTCAGACGCCGCCTTCGACCGCGATGCCGAGCCGCAGAAATGGCGCGCTCACCTGGCGACGCTGGATCGCCACGAGCCGTTCCGCAAGTTCGAATATCGCGGCCGCGATGCGGCTGGCCGTGCGCGCCATTTCAGCGTCAACGGCCGGCCGGTGTTCAGCGCCGACGGACGCTTCATGGGGTATCGTGGTTCGGCCACCGATCTGACCGAGCAGCACGAGACCGAGGAGCGGCTTCGTCAGTCGCAGAAGATGGATGCGATCGGTCAGCTCACCGGCGGCGTCGCGCATGACTTCAACAACGTGCTCACTGTCATCACCGGCACCATCGAGATCATCCGTGAGGGGCTGGCGGACAAGCCCGACCTCGCCGCGATCGCCCAGCTCATCGACGATGCGGCGGCGCGAGGCGCGGAGATCACCTCACAGCTCCTGACCTTTGCGCGTCGCCAGCCGCTGGAGCCGCGCGAGATTGACGTCAACGGCCTCGTGCTCGAGACGGCGAAGCTGTTGAAGCCGATCCTGGGCGGAAACGTCGAAATCGTCACCCGCCTCGCGGACGACGCCTGGGCGGCGATGGCCGATCCGTCGCAGCTGTCGTCGGCGATCATCAATCTCGCCGTCAATGCGCGCGATGCGATGGCTGGCGGCGGCACGCTGACGCTCGAGACGGCAAACCGCGAATTGGATGGTGCCGGTGACGGCGACGCTACGTGCGGCGCCTTCATCATGGTCGCGGTGGCCGACACCGGTCATGGCATCCCCGCCGACCTCCGCGACCGCGTGTTCGAGCCGTTCTTTACCACCAAAGGGGTCGGTCGCGGCACCGGGCTCGGCCTCAGCATGGTCTACGGCTTCGCCAAGCAGAGCGGCGGCAGCGTTGCGATCGAGAGTGAGGAAGGCCGCGGCACCGTGATTCGGCTGTTTCTGCCGCGATCTGCGGGCGGAGCGCAGACCAGGACCGGGCCACTGCAGGCGCCCGCGGCGGCACGCGGGCACGAGACGATTCTCGTCGTCGAGGACGATCCGCTGGTGCAGGGCTATGTCATCGCCCAGCTCGGCAGCCTCGGCTATCGCACCCTCGCAGCCGGCGACGGCGCAACCGCGCTTGCGCTGGTGCAGCAGGGCGCCCAATTCGATCTGCTGTTCACCGACATCATCATGCCCGGCGGCATGAACGGGCAGGAATTGGCCGAGGCCGTGCGGCGCCTCCGCCCGGGGATGAGGGTGCTCTATACGTCCGGCTATACCGACAACGCCCTCGACCACGAGGGTCATCTCGGTTCCGGCGTTGCGTTGCTGAGGAAGCCGTACCGGAAGGCGGATCTGTCACTGAGGGTCCGCGAGGTGCTCGCCGGCGAGCCGCCCGCCGGAGCAGCAGGCGCGTGACCTACGAAAAAGGCGCGGCGGGAAGGCCCCGTCGCGCCCGATTTCTTGCTCGCTGGTCCAGGGCTGAGAGCGCCCCGATGCCAAGCCTTTATTCAAAGCTTAGCGGGCGATCCCAGCGAGGTGACAGCGCTTGGTAAGAGACACTGGATCACCTCCTTTCGTTGGTTGCGGAAGATTTCAATATAGGCAGCAATTCCGGTGTTGTTAAGGGGAGGCGGGTCGGGAGGAACCAGCGGCTGTTCGCAGGGCCGGGAAGGCGCTGGAAAGCCGACTCTTGGGCAGTTGATCTTGTGTTGGGCCGTTGATCTTGGGCAGTTGAGACCGCCGCCCGGCCGTGTTAGGGAGCCCCTGTCGCGGGTGTAGCTCAATGGTAGAGCAGCAGCCTTCCAAGCTGAATACGAGGGTTCGATTCCCTTCACCCGCTCCATCCCAACAATTGTTGCATCTCGATGGACCGACCCTCTCCGGGGGCAGGTCAGTCCAAATGTCGGCTGGAGCTTGGCATTTCGACAGGACGGCCGGTGACGGTGTGGGCGGCATTGCGATAACCGGTATCGGCGTTGCGGGGATCGGGGATCACTGAGTTCAAATTGCGTTGCGTTTTTCGAGGGCACGAGCTCGCGACGACATGGCGGATGCCTGCGTGCATCTGATGCAAATCGTCGGTTAGCCCGGGGAAGCATGCATCCGCGGCGTATCAGGCGGCGCGCCGGTGACTGCGCAAGCGTAGGAACCTTCGCCGCCAGCATGAGTTGGCCGTCGGGCGGGGCGAAAGTCACACGAGGTCAATCGTGGAAGACAATTTGCGTGTGCGCTCGACCGCGCAAATCGCAGGCCATCCGATTCATCCGATGCTGGTGCCGATCCCGATCGCGTGCTTCATCGGGGCGCTGCTGACCGACATCGCCTATGTCGTCAGTGCCGAGATCATGTGGGCGGATTTTTCGGCCTGGCTTCTGGTCGTCGGCGTCATCTTCGGCGTGCTGGCCGCCATCGCCGGCCTGACCGATTTCCTCGGCAACCGCCTGGTGCGGGCACAGGCGCCAGCCTGGCCGCATCTGATCGGCAACGCGCTGGCGCTGGTCCTGGCGACCATCAATGCGTTGATCCACACGCGCGATGCCTGGACCTCGGTGTGGCCGACCGGCCTCGTTCTGTCAGCCATCACCGTATTGATCCTGCCGGTCACCGGCTGGCTCGGCTGGGCCATGGTGTATCGCCACGGTGTAGGAGTTGCGCGATGAACTCCGCAATCGCTAGGGCGCTGTTGTGCGCCTCGCTGCTGTGTCTCGCCGGCTGCAATGACGGCAGTGGCGATCCCAAGGCGCAAACCGGCGCCAGCCCGACGTTGCCCGACATCCAGCAATATTGGCTGCCCCCGATGCACATCGCCCGCATCGTCGGCTGGAAAAAGGACGAGACCCCGGCCGTTGCGCAGGGCTTGCAGGCCAAGGCCTTCGCGACCGGCTTGCAGCACCCCCGATTTCTCTACGTGCTTCCCAACGGCGACGTGCTGGTGGTGGAATCCAAGGCGCCGAAGGGTGCTCCGATCAAGCGGCCCAAGGAAATCGTGATGGGATATGTCGAGTCCTGGGCGACATCAGGCGGCGACACCGGCGAGAGCAACCGCATCACGCTGCTGCGCGACAGCAACGGCGACGGCGTCCCGGACACGCAAAGCGTCTTCCTCGACCATCTCAACTCGCCGTTCGGCGTCGCGCTGGTCGGCAACGATCTCTATGTCGCCAACACCGATGCGATCGTCAGATATCCCTACACCGAAGGCGATACCAAGATCACCGCGCCGGGCACGGTACTGACGCCGCTGCCGGGCGGACCGATCGACCATCACTGGACCAAGAGCCTGGTCGCGAGCCCCGACGGTTCAAAGTTGTATGCCGGCGTCGGCTCCAACAGCAACATTACCGAGAACGGCATGGAGGCCGAGCACAATCGCGCCGCGATCCTCGAGGTCGATCGTGCCAGCGGCCGCTGGCGCATCTTCGCAAGCGGCTTGCGCAATCCCAACGGCCTCAGCTTCGAGCCGCAGACGGGGGCGCTGTGGACGGTGGTGAACGAGCGCGACGAACTCGGTCCCGATCTCGTGCCGGACTACATGACGTCGGTGAAGGACGGCGGCTTTTATGGCTGGCCCTACAGCTATTACGGCCAGCACGTCGATCCTCGCGTCAAGCCGGAGCGGCCCGATCTCGTCGCCAAGGCGATCGTGCCTGACTACGCGCTGAGCTCGCATGTCGCGCCGCTTGGAATGGCCTTCAACACAAGCGCGAGTTTGCCGCCCGCCTATCGCGGCGGCGCCTTCGTCGGCGAGCACGGCAGTTGGAACAGGCAGATCTTGAACGGCTACAAGGTGGTGTTCGTGCCGTTCACGGACGGCAAGCCGAGCGGCCCGCCGCAGGATGTCGTCACCGGCTTCCTCAACAACGACAATCACGCGCGCGGGCGGCCCGTCGGTGTCGCCATCGACAAGACCGGCGCGCTGCTGGTCGCCGATGACAGCGGCAACACGGTTTGGCGCGTGACGGCGGCGCACCCGCAGCTCACGCAACGATAGATCTCGAGGAGTTACACCATGGGCCTTGCTCAATACACGATCGTGCCCGTGCAGGACGAATGGGGCGTGCTGCACGACGGCGACGTCAAGAACAGATACAGCACCAAGGAGGCGGCTTTCGAGTCGGCGGTTGCCGCAGCATCGCTGGCGCTTCGCGAGGGACACGAAGTCCATGTCAGCGTGCCCGGCCGCGAAGCCGGCGAGAACGCGCTGGGAATTTGACCGGACACTCCGAGCAGAAACTTCAGGAGGCTGCGATGACCAAGCCCCGTGAGCCGAACGGCATTGAACCCTCCCGCTCCGAAGACGACATTCAGCGCGACCAGCTCGGGCCGCGTGGCGTGCCGGATGCGCCGGATCCGGCCAAGATGACGCCCCAACGCGACAAGAAAACGCCGAAGCACGTCGATCCCGGCCATACAGCCTGACGGGTGCCCCGCGGCTTTTCTGTTCGGCCGGTAAGTCGCCGCACCGGCAGTCGTCGACTTACGCCGCCGCAACGATATCCGTCTTGGCAAAGTCGTCGCCGACATAAAGCAGTGCGCAGCCATGCTCCTTGGCGACATCGTAGGCGAAGCAGTCACCAAAGTTGAGACCGGCAGGACGAATGCCTTTGCCCCAACGCGAGTAGATCTGCGCCACGCGTTCGGCCGATGCTTGGGTCACCGAGATCACGTTCAAACCGAGATCGTTGATCAGCTTGTTCATCTCTTCGTCGACGCCCCGCCGTGCCGCGACGATCAGGCTTTCTGCAACGGAGGCCGCCGAGATCAGGATTTCGTCGGCGGTTTCCAGCGCGGTGATGCAAGCATCGGCCTGCGGTTCGTCGAGCACGATCGCCATCAGCGCGGAGGTATCGAGCGCGATCATTCCGGCAGTCCGTCATCGCCGAAAAGAAAGTCCTGACTGCGCGCGGCGCTCGGTCCGGGGATAGCTTTGGCCCCGCCGGTCCTTCGCGCCGCCTCGAGCACGGTCCGGCGGGCGGCGCGGTCCGGCGGAAGCCTGACCGGGACGAGCCGCACCGCGGGATGTCCATGCCGCGTCAGGATCACCTCGTCGCCGGCCTCTGCGCGGCGGACAAGATCGGTCAATTGTCCTTTTGCGTCGGTGACGGAGACCCGCATCTCATTGTCCTTCCTCAAGTTTCATAAAATGGACCATGCAATGGTCCAATGTCAACCGCCTCACCCCGCTGTTCTGCGAAGGGCGCTCCACACCATTCGGAACCGACATTCCTCTATTCTGCGATTTGCAGCTAAGAGGACCTTAGAGGCGTGATCTGCGCCTGGCGCGCAAATAACATCATGTTAGGTTTGTCGCATAACTGGGTAATTGTGTTAGCCCGGCGAAAGCCTATCGTCGCCACCAAGCAGACACCCATCGGCCATGACAAGCGCTCGCGAAACTCCGCAGAGCGGCCGGAGAGTGCTGCCCAATTTTGAGCGAAGCCCGTCAACGGGACGTCAGCAAAACCCAAGGGAGGAATCTTGAGATGACCGCGATCCATCAGATGAGTCAGTCCAGGAAAGCCGCTGCCAGCGGCTGGATCGGGTCGGCTCTCGAATATTATGACTTCTTCATCTACGCGACCGCCGCGTCGCTGATCTTCCCGCAAATCTTCTTCCCGTCGGAGAATCCCACCGTCGCGATCGTTGCGTCGCTGGCGACCTATGGCGTCGGGTACGTGGCTCGGCCGATTGGCGCCTTCGTGCTCGGACATTGGGGCGACACCCATGGCCGCAAGACGGTTCTCATCATCTGCATGTTCCTGATGGGCATCTCGACGATGGCCGTGGGTATCTTGCCGACCTACCAGCAGGTTGGCATCCTGGCGCCAATTCTGCTCGTCATTCTGCGCCTCGTGCAGGGATTTGCCGTTGCCGGCGAAATCTCAGGCGCAAGCTCGATGATCTTGGAGCACGCGCCGTTCGGTCGGCGGGGCTTCTATGCCAGCTTCGCCCTCCAGGGGGTGCAGGCTGGACAGATCCTCGCCGCAGCAATCTTCCTGCCGTTGGCGGCCTATATGCCGACCGAGGCCTTCAACAGCTGGGGCTGGCGGATTCCCTTTCTGCTCAGCTTCTTCGTCATCGTCGCGGGCTACATCATTCGTCGTGAAGTCGACGAGACCCCTGCTTTTGCCCGCGAGGGCGAGCGGGGAGAAGCTCCGCGCGCGCCCATCGTTCAGGCCATCAAGCTGAGCTGGCGCGACATGCTCAGGGTCATCTGCATGGCGCTGATGAACGTCATTCCAGTGGTCGCGACCATCTTCGGTGCGGCCTATGCGGTCCAACCCGCCTACGGCATCGGTTTTGCCAAGGACGTCTATCTGTGGATCCCGGTCCTCGGAAACATGCTGGCCGTGTTCGTCATTCCCTTCGTCGGCAATCTCTCCGACAAGGTCGGCCGCAAGCCTCCGATCATCGTAGGCGCGCTTCTCTCCGGCTTGCTCGCCTTTTGTTATCTCTATGCCATCAGCATCAGGAATGTGCCGCTCGCAATATTGGTGTCGCTGCTGATGTGGGGCGTCGTCTATCAGGGCTACAACGCGATTTTCCCGAGCTTCTACCCGGAGCTGTTTCCGACCCGCACCCGCGTGTCGGCCATGGCGATCTCGCAGAACATCGGCACGACCATCACCGCATTGCTTCCGGCCCTGTTTGCGACCGTCGCGCCTCCCGGCTCGACCAACATTCCGTTGACGGTGGGGGCGATTGCCTTCGCTATCACGATCATCGCCGCGCTGGCGGCCCTGACCGCGCGGGAAACCTATCGGATCAGGATCGACGATCTCGGCAATCCCAATGCGGTTCCGATGCCGCGGGCAGATTATGACCGTCAGCGCGCCGGCGATGCGGTGAGCGGGGCTGCCACGGTTCGGACCTGACGCGTATGATAGAGGCAACTGCCGCCGCGATCGATGATGTTCGCGGCGGCAGGGCCTGCCGATCCGAATTTGTGCGCGTGAGCGCAATCAATATGAGGTTGCAAGATGAACCCTGCTGTCATTGCCGTCGCAATCACCGGCTCCGTTCCGCGCAAGAAGGACAATCCCGCCGTCCCGATCCTGCCGTCCGAGCAGATCGAGTCGACGCACCAGGCGTTCGAAGCCGGTGCCACGCTCGCCCATATCCATGTGCGCAACGATGACGAGACGCCGTCCTCCGATCCCGAGCGTTTCGCCCTGGTGCAGGCGGGGATCAAAAAGCACTGTCCTGGGATGATCGTTCAGTTCTCGACCGGCGGGCGGGGCCGCGATCCCTCGGCGCGCGGATCGTCGCTCTATCTGAAGCCGGACATGGCCTCGCTGTCCACGGGATCGGTGAACTTTCCGACCATCGTCTACGAGAACAGTGCCGCGCTGGTCGAGACTCTCGCCACCGGGATGAAGGCGAATGGCATCCGGCCGGAAATCGAGATCTTCGATTTGTCGCATCTGCATGGCGCCCGCCGCCTGATCGAGGCGGGGTTGATCGATTCCAGTCCGCACGTGCAGTTCGTCATGGGCGTCAAGAACGCCATGCCCGCGGACGAGCATGTGCTCGACATCCTGCTGGGAGAGCTCAGGCGGCTGATCCCGAAGGCGACGTGGACGGCAGCCGGGATCGGACGCCACCAGGCCGAGGTCATGGGCTGGGCGCTCGCGCGGGGCGCCGATGCGGTTCGCACCGGACTCGAGGACAATATCAGGATCGACAAGGCACGCCTTGCGGCCAGCAACGCGGAGCTCGTGGCCATCGCCGGTGAGGCTGTCGCGCGCCACGGCAGGCGCGTGGCGACTGCGGCCGAGGCGCGATCCCTGCTCGGGCTCGCGGGGCAGGGAGCTCCTGCCGCCTCCTGACATGCTCCCGGCCGCCTGCTGCCATTCGTCGGCCGGCGTTTCCGTGCGCTGAGTCTCCGGGTAAGACTGCCGTCACAGGCGTGATCTGCGCCGCCGGGCAGGCGACAATTGGAATGCGGTTTCTGAAATCTGACAGCAGGCTCATCGGGGTCCTGCTGGTGCTCGCGGTCTCCCAGCTTGTCGGGTGGGGGACGATCGGCCTTCCCGCCATTGTCGGACGCGATCTCGCGGCCGATCTCGGCATGAGCCTGCCGGCGGTGTTCGCCGGGACGTCCGTTCTTTATGTGTCGATGGGGCTATGCGCGCCCTGGCTCGCCAAGTCGTTTGCGCGGCACGGCGCACGAAAGGTGATGATCTCAGGTACGGTCCTCACCGTGCCGGGCTTCATCCTGCTGTCCCTCGCGCGCGAGCCGATGCTGTATTTCGCGGCCTGGATCGTCCTTGGCATCGCCGGCAGCGCCACGCTTTCGACCGGTGCCTATATCATGCTGAACGAGGTCGCCGGGCGGCAGGCCAAGAACGCGATCGGCGCGCTCATGCTGGTGACGGGCCTGTCGAGCAGCATCTTCTGGCCGACGACGTCGTTCCTCAGCGGTCTGCTCGGCTGGCGCGGCACGTGCCTCGTCTACGCGGCGATGATGATCGTCATCAACCTTCCGCTCTATGCATTCTTTGCACCGCGCCGGAAAATCGTCGGTGATCGTGGTGGTGAGCCGGTGAAGTCTTCGCCGCCGCCTGCGATTCCCAGGAGCACCTTCAGCCTCGTCGCCGCCGCGATCACACTGAACGCCTTCGTCAATTTCGGCATCGGCGCCATCATGATCGAGTTGCTCCGGGCGGAGGGGCTTCCCCCGGCGCAGGCGCTTGCGTTCGGCTCGATGCTGGGCGTGATCCAGGTCAGCGCCCGCGGGCTCGATTTTCTCGGCGGAGGGCGATGGGATGGAATCACGACCGGGCTCGTTGCCGGTACGGCGCTCCCGGTCGCCATGCTGCTGCTGATGACGAGCGAGGGCGCGACCTGGGCGGTTGCGGCCTTCATCCTGCTCTATGGCGCCGGCAGCGGTGCAATGGCGGTGGCGCGGGCGACGATCCCGCTCGTGTTCTACGATCAGACCGAGTTCGCCAAGGCGATGTCGATGATCGCGCTGCCGCTCAATCTCGCATCCGCGGTTTCGCCGCCGCTCCTTGTCGGCCTGCTCACCCAGTTTGGCAGCCGCGGCGCGCTCGGTCTCACCTTGGTCTGCTCCTGCGCCACGGTGCTGATCCTGGTCCTGCTCGGCCGCCGACGGCCGCAGGTGGCCGCAGCGGCCGTGACCTGAGAATATTCGCGCGGCGGAAATTCACCGGGCGGATGACCTGCGCCGGGCGGGCGGGCGGATGGCCGTATGCCCACAGTGCAGTGCTCGGGCCGCCAAAATGGTGTATCCGCAGGGAGCGCGGCCCGCGATCTCGCGGCCGCGCCAAGATCCAGTTCCCGGAGGAATTCGACATGTCGGCCCTGCCGCTCTCAGGCATCAAGATCCTTGACCTCACCCGCGTGCTTGCCGGGCCCTTGTCGGCCCAGATGCTGGGCGATTTGGGCGCGGAGGTGATCAAGATCGAGCGGCCGGGCACCGGCGACGACGCGCGCGCCTTCGGCCCGCCCTATCTGACCGACCCTGATGGCGGAGCCAACAACAACAACTCGTTTTACCTCTGCGCCAACCGCAACAAGAAGTCGGTCACGGTCAACATCGCCAAGCCCGAGGGGCAGGCGATCATCCGTGAGCTCGCCAAGGACGTCGACGTCTTCATGGAGAACTACAAGGTCGGCGATCTCAAGCGCTACGGCCTCGACTACGAGACCATCAAGGCGATCAATCCCGGCATTATCTATTGCTCGGTGACCGGCTTCGGCCAGACCGGCCCCTATGCGCCGCGCGCCGGCTACGACGCCATCCTGCAGGCGATGGGCGGCCTGATGAGCGTCACCGGCCATATCGACGGCGAGCCCGGCGAGGGCCCGATGAAGGTCGGCCCCTCGATCGTCGACTACATGACCGGCATGAACACCTCGATCGGGATTCTCTCGGCGCTCTATCATCGCGACGCCAATGACGGCGTGGGACAGCATATCGACGTCTGCCTGTTCGACACCGTCATCGCATCGTTGTCGCACTGGCTGCAGATCTACCTCGTCAACGGCAAGACGCCGCCGCGCCGCGGTACCTGGGGCAATGGCGGCATGCCGGCCGGCGTGTTCCGCTGCACCGACGGCGAGCTGATGCTGGTGGTCGGCAATGACGGCCAGTTCCAGCGCACCTGCGCCGTGCTCGGCGAGCCCGAGCTCGCCAACGACAAGCGCTTCCTCAAGAACAACGACCGTGTCGTTCACGGCAAGGAGATCATGGCGATCTTCGCCGGCCTGTTCCTGAAGCAGCCGGTCGCCTACTGGCTGGAGAAGCTGGAGGAGGCCGGCGTGCCCTCGGGCCCGATCAACAATTTCGAGCAGGTGTTTTCGGATCCGCACGTCCAGTCGCGCGGCATGCGGGTGAAGGTCGACCATCCCTTCCAGCCCGATCTCTCGCTGATCCGCAACGCCCTGACGCTCTCGGAAACCCCGATCAAGGATTACCGCGCCCCGCCGCTGCTGGGTGAGCACACCCAGGAGGTGCTCGCCGGCAAGCTCGGCTACGATGCCGGCAAGATCGAGGCACTGAAGCAGCAGGGCATTATCTAGCTTCGGCGAAGCGGCCCTCGCAGTTTGGCCTGATCGCCATTTGGATAAAAAAGTGACGTCAGCATGACGCGCCTGCGGCCTTGTGCGAGCCTTGCGCGCAATCCCCAGATAATCCCGGTCCGTACTCACACAGGCTTCCGCTTGGCGCGCGACTCAGATTCGATCGGTCCACTCAGTCCGGGAGGGAACGCATGTCCTACACGATCGGGTTTCAGGCCAAGAACCAGAAGGCAATTCTGGCGACCGAGGCGGCAACGGCCAACCAAGCCGTCGCGATCGTTGCCGCATTGCGGCAAAGCGCCGACGAAATAAAGTTCATCCGCTCGCCGCAGGAAGGCGACATGGGCATCGAGATGCTGCTGCTGCTCGCCAAGGAAGAGGCCGAGGAGATGCCGCAGCACGCCTAGGCGGCTCGGCGGGCAAACTTCGATCAGAAGCGAAGCATGACGGCTGCATGATGATGTAGCAAGCCGTCATCTCGCTTGCACCGAAGGTGACCGCCCATGAATCTCGAAATTAAACGCGAAGCGCTCCGCGTCGACCCGATCTCGACGTTCCTCGACCGCTGGAAAGCCCCGGTCTCGCCGGTCACGCGCGCCGGCAACATGATCTTCGTCGCCGGCCTGCCGCCATTCGACCCCGAGACGGGCGAGATCGCGGACGTGCCGATCGAGCGGCAGAGCGAACTGATCATGGAGCAGATGAAGCTGTGCCTTCAGACGGCGGGCGCGAGCCTCGACAATGTCATGAAGTGCAACGTCTACTGCACCTCGACCAAACACTTCGCCGCGTTCAACGCCGTCTATGCGCGCTATTTCCCGCGCGATCCGCCGGCGCGGATCTTCGTCTGCACGCCGGAATGGTTCGGCCCCTTCGACGTCGAGATCGACTGCATCGCGATGATGTGACCGCGCTTACTTACCTCGCCCCGCTCGCGGGGAGAGGTCGGATCGCGTCAGCGATCCGGGTGAGGGGGTGCAGGTCCCTCGACGATCTCATGCGCGGAGAGAGGCCCCTCACCCCAACCCTCTCCCCGTAAGAACGGGGCGAGGGAGCGCACCGTTAGTGCGGCAACGAGTTGTGCTAGCGCGCCGCCACCTTTGGCGGCGCCTTCGCCTCTGTCCGTCCCGCCGTCAGCGCCATCGTCGCCACGCTGACCACGCGCGCGACCACGTCCTCGACGTCGTCGAGATCGCATTTGCCTTCCGATAATTTCGTTAGCCGCTCGCCCTCGCGGATGGTGTGGTGCGCCATGGCGAGCGCGAAATTCAGACCCCAGTAGATATCGATGTCGCTGCGGTCGGGCAGGGACCTTCGCATCGCGCCGGCGAACTTGCGCAAATGGTCGATCTCGCGGTTCTTGATGCGGCGGATCGGCGGCACGGATTCGATCGAGGCGCGGATCATGAAGCGCGCCGCGGTCGAGCGCTGGTTCTCGGGGCCAAGGCAGCCGCGCAGCGTCGGGCCGACCAGGGCATGCAGGATCACCTCGATCGGCGCGCGGCCGCCGCCTTGTTCTTCCGCCGCCTTCAATTCGCGCAGGCGCTCGCGGTTGGTGGCGATCGAGCGTGTCACGAACAGCTCCGCGATCAACTCGTCCTTCGAGCCGAAATGATAATTCACCGCCGCGAGGTTGACGTTGGCCTCCGCGACGATGTCGCGCAGCGTCACGTCGCCGAACCCGCGGTCGGCATAGAGCCGTTCGGCGGCGGCGAGGATGGCAGTCCGGGTATGATCGCTGGCCATGGGAGCCCCTCGGGGAGGGAGTTGCAATTCAAACAGTTGTATGAAACTATCGTTTGAAGGCCGGCAAAGTCAATCCGCAATCGGGACTCGTTCGCAAATGCGCGAGTGGGTTCCGGAGCATCCGCAAGCCGCGCATTCGCACTTGCGGGTCGCACAATGCGGGTGGACAGTCCGGCGCAAAACAAGTTCGCCAAATCAAGTTGGCAAAGACGAGGAGCGTCCCATGGATTTCGATCTGTCGCCGAAGCAGAAGGAATGGCTCGACCGCGTGCGGTCTTTTATGACCAAGCACGTGCGCCCGGCGGTGCCGGTCTATGATGAGCAGGATCGCACGGGCGAACGCTGGAAGGTGATCCCGGTTCTCGAGGATCTCAAGAAGAAGGCGAAGGCCGAAGGCCTCTGGAACATGTTCATGCCGCCGAACGAGCATGAGGACGACGAATTCCGCGGCGCGGGACTGACCAATCTTGAATACGCGCTGCTCTCGGAGCAGATGGGCCACATCTCCTGGGCTTCGGAAGTCTTCAACTGTTCCGCGCCCGACACCGGCAACATGGAAGTGTTCATGCGCTACGGCTCCAAGGAGCAGAAGCGCAAATGGCTGCGTCCGCTGATGGACGGCGAAATCCGCTCCGCCTTCCTGATGACGGAGCCGGCCGTGGCCTCGTCTGACGCCACCAACATCGAGACCTGCATCGCGCGCGACGGCGACCACTACGTCATCAACGGCCGCAAATGGTGGTCGTCCGGCGTCGGCGATCCCCGCTGCAAGATCGCGATCCTGATGGGCAAGACCGATTTCAAGGCGGCCAAGCACCAGCAGCAGTCGCAAATTCTGGTTCCGCTCGACACCCCCGGCATCAAGGTCGAGAAGATGCTGCCCGTGTTCGGCTTCGACGACGCGCCGCATGGCCACGCCCAGGTGCTGCTCGAGAACGTGCGGGTGCCGAAGGAGAACATCCTGCTCGGCGAGGGCCGCGGCTTCGAGATCGCACAGGGCCGCCTCGGTCCCGGCCGCATCCATCACTGCATGCGCACCATCGGCAAGGCCGAGGAGGCGCTGGAGAAGATGGTGAAGCGGCTCACCTCGCGCACCGCTTTCGGCAAGCGGATCGTCGAGCATTCGGTGTGGGAGCAGCGCATCGGCGAGGCCCGCACCAATATCGAGATGACGCGGCTGTTGTGCCTCAAGGCCGCCGACATGATGGACAAGGTCGGCAACAAGACCGCGCAGGCCGAGATCGCCATGATCAAGGTCGCAGCCCCCAACATGGCGCTGAAGATCATCGACGAGGCGATCCAGGCCTTTGGCGGTGCAGGCGTCTCGGACGAAGCCGGCCTTGCCAAGGACTACGCCCACATCCGCACGCTCCGTCTCGCCGACGGCCCGGACGAGGTGCACAATCGCGCCATTGCCAGGCTCGAGGTTCGGAAGTATGCAAACTCTTCCAGTCATTAAGCGGGAGAGCATGCTGGCGCTCCCGATTTGAAGAAACGACAGGGCATGATCCGTGATCGGATGACCGCTTGACGCAAGTGCGCTGGGGGTTACCGATTAGGATCATGTCCGGACTGAAGAGGGAGCGTCATCGTGGCTGACGGCGTCAGGAAAGACGAAGAATTCTCGGGTACCAAGCCCGTCGAGGAGCGTCATCGTATCGACGAGATGCGGCTCGAAGCCTGGATGCGCGACAACGTCGAAGGCTATGAGGGACCGCTGGTCGTCCTCCAGTTTAGGGGTGGCCAGTCCAACCCGACCTACCGGCTCGACACGCCGAACCGCTCCTATGTGATGCGCAGAAAACCGTTCGGCAAATTGTTGCCGTCGGCGCATGCGGTCGATCGCGAATATCGGGTGATCGCGGCGCTGGGAAAGCAGGGCTTTCCGGTCGCGAAGGCCTATGCGCTGTGCCAGGACGACAGCATCATCGGTTCGGCCTTCTACATCATGTCGATGGAAGACGGCCGGGTGTTCTGGGATCCGACGCTGCCGAGCCAGACGCCGGAAGATCGTCGAAAAATCTTTGCCAGCAAGATCGAGACGCTGGCCAAGCTCCATATGTTCGATCCCGTCGCAATCGGTCTTGGCGACTTCGGCAAGCCCGGCAATTATTTCGCGCGCCAGATCGATCGCTGGACCAAGCAGTATCGCGCGTCCGAGACCCAGACCATCCCGGAGTTCGAGAAGGTCGCCGAATGGTTGCCGAAGACCGTGCCGGAGCAGGCCCGTGTCTCCATCGTCCACGGCGACTATCGCCTCGACAACATGATTTTCCATGCGACGGAACCGCGCGTGCAGGCCGTGCTCGATTGGGAATTGTCGACCCTCGGCGATCCCATGGCCGACTTCACCTATCTGCTGATGCAGTGGGTCATGCCCGGCCTGGACGGCGCCGACCTCAAGGCGCTCAACATTCCGAGCGTGGATGAGGCCGCGCAGATCTATTGCAACGTCACCAAGATGACGGTGCCTGATCTCAACTGGTATTTTGCTTACAACCTGTTCCGCCTCGCCGGCATCACGCAAGGAATCGCCGGCCGAGTCCGCGACGGCACCGCCGCGAACGCCAAGGCGCTGGAGTCAGCCAAGCGCACCGTGCCGCTGTCGAAGTCGTCATGGGAATACGCGCAGAAGGCGGGCGCAGTTTAAGGAATCCGAAGGGGCGCGGCTGATGGCCGCGCCTTTGCTTGCGTTCCTCTCGTGTCCGGGACACGGGACAGAATGACGAGAGAGCTGCCCGCATGATTGATCACGCCACCCTCATCACCTACATCCTCATCGTCCTCGGCTTCGTCTTCATTCCCGGACCGGCGACACTCCTCACCATGGCGCGTGCCGCGAGCTCGGGCACCAGGGTCGGCATCGCGACGGGCGCGGGAATTGCGGCCGGTGACGTGGTCCACACCACCATGGCAATCGTCGGCCTCTCTGCGATCTTCGCAACGTCAGCGCTCCTGTTCAGCGTCGTCAAATACGCGGGCGCAGGCTTTCTGATCTACCTCGGCATTCGCGCCATGCTCGACAAGACGCCGCTCGAGGTGAATGGCGGCGCGCCCGCGATTAGCGCGGCGCGGGCATTCCGGCAGGCCGTGCTGACCGAGGTGCTCAATCCGAAGACCGCGTTGTTCTTCCTTGCGTTCCTGCCACAGTTCGTTCGTCCCGAACATGGTTCGACGACGCTGCAGCTCGCGCTGCTCGGCGCTGTGTTCGTGTTGCTTGGCCTCGTCAGCACGGTGGTGTTCGCCGTCGGCGCCGGCCGCCTCGGCAATTTGCTACGCCGCCATCCAGCCGTGGTTAAGTGGCAGGGCAAGGTGGTCGGGACCATCTACTGCGCGATTGGCGTGCGGCTGGCGTTGCAGGAGCGATGAGGCGCACCGCTCACGTGGGATACGCGCTGCCCCACATACTCCCGTCATTGCGAGGAGCTCTTGCGACGAAGCAAATCCAGACTGCCCCCGCGGAACCATTCTGGATTGCTTCGCTTCGCTCGCAATGACGAGGAGAAGCTTTACCCCTTCGCGCAATGCGCGATCAGCTTCTCCACAAAGCCTGCGCATTTCTCCAGCTCCGCGATTTCCACGAACTCGTCCGGTGTATGAGCCTGTGCGATCGAACCGGGACCGATCACGACGGACGGGATATCGGCCATGCTGGCGAACAGGCTTGCCTCCGTGCCGAACGCGACCTTGGCGTGGTCGTTGCGCCCCGCAAGGCTCTTGGCCAGCGTGACGATGGTCGCATCGGCCGCCGTGTCGAGCGCGGGGTAGTCGAGGATCTCCTCGAAATCGATGCCGCACTCCGGATTCTGCTTTTTCATCGCCGGCTCTATCTCCGCCTTGGCCCAGGCGACGATCGCATCCGTGACCTCCCGCGACTCGGCGATGCCGATGCCGCGGCATTCAAAATCCACCGTGCAGCTATCCGGCACGATGTTCAGCGCGGCGCCGCCATGGACGATGCTGGTGAGCAGCGTCGAGTGCGGAACGTCGTAGAGGCTGTTCGTTGCTTTCGTGCTTGCGAGTTGCAGCGCGCGGCGGCGGATTTCGACGATCAGCTCGGCCGCATATTCAATCGCATTCACGCCCTCAGGCGCGATCGAGGAGTGGCGGGCGAGGCCCTTGAAGGTCGCGCGCACGCCGTGCTTGCCCTTGTGGCCGATGATGACCTTCATCTCGGTCGGCTCGCCGATGAAGGCGCCGAGCGGTTTGATCCGTTTTTTTGCGACCTCGCGCAGCATCGGCCGCACGCCGACGCAGCCGATCTCCTCGTCATAGGAAATGGCGAGATGAATCGGCGTCGCAAGCTTTGCCTCCAGCATCTCGGGCACCATGGCAAGGCACACCGCGACGAATCCCTTCATGTCGGTGGTGCCGCGGCCATAGAGCCTGCCTTCGCGCTCGACCAGCTTGAACGGATCGTGGCTCCAGTCCTGGCCGATCACGGGCACCACGTCGGTATGGCCCGACAGCACCAGGCCGGGGCGGTCCTCGGGTCCAATGGTGACCCATAGCGAGGCTTTCTGTCCGGTCTCGTCGACGATGCGCTCACCCTTGACGCCATGCGCGGCGAGATAGCTTTCAATATGCGCGATCAGGGGCAGGTTGGAGCGATCGCTGATCGTGTCGAAGCCGACGAGGTCGGCGAGCAGCTTGCGAATACGGTCGGGTCTTGAGCTCGGCATTTTCACGTTCTTGTCAGGGGGATGGAAGCTGAGATGCTTGCACGAACCATACCAACGTCGTGCTCCTGTGAGCAAATCAACATGTCGGTCCCGTAGCCCGGGTGAGCGAAGCGATACCCGGGACAGCTCGTGGTCGGAATCCCGGATGTCGCTTCGCTCATCCGGGCTACGAGACGTTGTATTGCCCGTCGGGCAAAACTCCCTAATTGTCGGTCAACGCTGGGCGGCCGCGGAAAGACTCTGGATTGCTTCGCTGCGCCGCTGCGCTCGCAATGACGGTGCTGAAGCAGTTGCGCGACAAAACTCCTGTCTCGTGCCGCGGACGCTGCGCAACGCCAAGAACGTTGCGGCGCGTCCGCGACGCGAGAGCGCGTGAACTAAACCGGCTTTCCCGTATAGGGCATCGACGCCGTCAGTCCGCCGTCCACCGGGAAGGCCTGGCCATTGACATACGACGCCTCGTCGCTGGCCAGAAACAATCCCATCGCGGCGAGCTCGTGCGGCTGGCCGGGACGCTTGAGCGGATTGAGCTGGCCGATTTTGTCGGCGGTGCCGCGCTCCTTGGCGCGATCGAAGATCGGCTTGGTCATGCCGGTCTCGATCAGTCCGGGGCACACCGCGTTGATGCGCACACCGGTGCCGGTGAGCGAATAGGCGGTGGTCTGCACCAGGGAGATGACGCCGGCCTTGCTCGCGGCATAGGGATGTCCGCTGGCGCCGGCCTTGAGGCCCGCGACGGACGCGGTCAGCACGATCGCGCCGGACTGCTGCTTTACCATATGCGGCATCGCATGCTTCACCGCGAGAAACGGCCCGATCAGATTGATGCGCAAGACCTCCTGCCATTGCTCGACGGTCTGCTCGCCGAGCGGGACGAGTCCGCCGGAGACGCCGGCATTGGCCCAGATCACGTCGAGCCGGCCGTGCGTCTTCACCGCCTTGTCGATCACGGCCATGACGTCCTGTTCGGAACCTGCATCCGCGATCATCGCTTCCGCGACACCGCCGGCCATCTTCACCTCGTCGACGGTCTCCTTCACCGCCTCGGTGCGATCGACCGCGATCAGCTTGGCGCCTTCTCTGGTGAACAGCAGCGCGGCCGCGCGGCCGATGCCGCTGCCGGCACCGGTGATGATGACGGATTTGCCTTGCAGACGGCCCATGCGGTTTCTCCCTTTGGTTCGCACGCGACGCTTGCCGCGCGACGGAATTTCAAACAAGATTTCAAACGGTAAAGTGTCTTGAGACACGTTCGCTACTGACGTACAGCGACATCAAACGGGATGGAAGGGTTTCGATGGCAGGTGCAGACAAGCCCAAAGTGGTGACGACACGCTGGTGGTGGGTCCGTCACGCGCCCGTGCGCAATGACGGCGGCAACATCTACGGTCAGTCTGATCTCGCCTGCGACACCAGCGATACCTACGTCTTCAATGCTGTTGCCAAGGTGCTGCCACGCAAGGCGGTCTGGTATTCGAGCAATCTGATGCGCACGCATCAGACCGCCGAAGCCATCTGGGCGGCCGGCTTCCCGAGGCCTGCGGCGATGACATGGGAAGCGGACCTCGCCGAACAAAATCTCGGGCGATGGCAGGGCATGAATCGCGCCGAGTTCATCGCCAGCCGTCCCGTTGGATCGAGCTGGTTTGCCGACATCAACGAGCCCGCGCCCGGCGGTGAGAGCTTCATGGATCTCTACAACCGGGCCCGCCGCGTCATCGATCGGATCAATCTCGAGGCAGCCGGGCAGGACGTGATCGCCGTCGCACATGGCGGCACCATCAAGGCGGCGTTGGGGCTGGCGCTCGACAATCAGCCCGAGCGGGGACTCGCATTCGATATCGACAATTGCTCGGTGACGCGGCTCGACTATTTCGCAAGCCCTGAACGCAGTGTCTGGCGGCTGCCGATGGTGAACCAGCAGCCGTGGATCGCGGACGACGCGCACGCAGCGATGCATCAACCCGCGGGACCGGAAGTCAAGAAGCTCGCCTGACTGAGCAGTCATTCCGGGTTCGGCTTCGCCGCCCCGGAATGACAATGAACATGAAGATCAATCTGGGAGAGAAACATGACCTTGTTCGACATGAAGGGGAAAGTCGCCGTCATCACCGGCTCGACGCGCGGCATCGGGCTTGCGATCGCCGAGCGTATGGCCGAGCACGGCGCCAAGGTGGTGATCTCCTCGCGCAAGGCCGACGTCTGCGACCAGGTCGCGAAGGGCATCAACGACAAGTTCGGCAAGGGCACGGGAGTGGCGATCGCCGCCAACATCTCGTCGAAGGAAAACCTGCAAAACCTCATCGACGAGAGCAACCGCGCCTTCGGCAAGATCGACGTGCTGGTCTGCAACGCCGCGTCGAACCCGTATTACGGCCCGCTCGCCGGCATCTCCGACGATCAGTTCAGGAAGATTCTGGACAACAACATCGTCGCCAACAACTGGCTGATCTCGATGGTGGTGCCGCAGATGATCGAGCGGAAAGATGGCTCGATCATCATCGTCTCCTCGATCGGCGGCCTGAAAGGCTCGACCATCCTCGGCGCCTACGCGATCTCGAAAGCCGCCGACATGCAGCTCGCGCGCAATTTGGCTTGCGAATACGGCCCGCACAACATCCGCGTGAACTGCATCGCGCCCGGCTTGATCAAGACCGATTTCGCGAAAGCGTTGTGGGACAATCCGGAGAATCTGAAAGCCTCGACCGCGCGTTCGCCGCTGCTGCGCATCGGCATCCCCGACGAGATCGCGGGCGCTGCGGTGTTCCTGGGCTCGAAGGCCGGCGACTTCATGACCGGCCAGACCATGGTGATCGACGGCGGCGCGACGATCAGCTGAGGCCCCAGTAGGTGTCATCGCGCGCGAAGGCGGGCGATCCAGCACTCCGCGGCCTGCGTTGGAGAGCTCGCTCTCACCACATCCGACACGGAGTACCGGATGCCCCGCCTTCGCGGGGCATGACAGAGAGTGTGGAGGTGCGACGCTGCGATCAGGCGAAGCCCTCAATCCACCGCCGCGTACACCAGATACCGCACCAGCGTCCGCGTAAAATCGCGCTGTCCCGGGCCTTGGCTCATGAACACGACGAACAGATCCTCCTTCGGATCGATCCAGAAGAACGTCCCCGCAATTCCGCTCCAGAAAAACTGGCCGACGCTGCCGGGGAAGGGCGCGATGCCGGCTTCGCGGCGCACCGCGAAGCCGAGGCCGAAGCCGTGGCCGGGCGACAGCAGAGTGCCGTTGGTCACGACGTGAGGCCCGAGATGATCGGAGGCCATCAGCTCCAGCGTCTTGCGGCCGATGATCCTGTTGCCGTCGAGCGTGCCACCATTGCGCAGCATCAGCGCGAAACGGGCATAGTCCATGGTGGTGGAGACGAGGCCGCCGCCGCCGGACTCCATGATTGGCTGCTCGAGCATGTTGAACAGCGCGACCTTGTCGCCGGTCCAGGGATCGGCCGCGAACGGCTCGGCGAGCCGGCCGACATTGGCCTCCGCTGTCGCAAAACCGGTCTCGGCCATCTGCAAGGGCGCGAGAATGCGCTCGGAGAGGTAGGTGCCGAGCGACTTGCCGCTGACGATTTCGATGATGCGACCGAGGATGTCGGTGGAGCGGCTGTAGTTGAACTCGTCGCCGGGATGGCAGACCAGCGGGAAGCTCGCCACCAGGGTGGCGTGCTCGGCATTGGTGATCTTGCGGCTGCGCACCCGCGACTCCTGGTAGATCTTGTGCACGGGGCCGTCGCCCTGGTGCTCGTAGGTCAGGCCAGAGGTGTGGCGGAGAAGATCCTGCACCGACATCGGGCGTTTCGGCGGAACCAGTTCCAGCTTGCCGCCGCTGACCATGCCGACCTTTTGATCGGCGAACTCCGGAATGAATTTCGCGACGGGGTCGGCAAGAATCAGGTGGCCGTCCTCGACCAGCGTCATGATGCCGACCGACACGATCGGCTTGGTCATCGAGAATATGCGGAAGATCGAATCATGCGCCATCGGCGCCGAGCCCGTCGGGCTCTGCCGGCCGAGCGCCTCGAACCAGCCGACCTGGCCGTGCCGTGCCACCAGCACGGTGACGCCCGGCACGGTTCCATTGTCGATCTCGCGCTTGAAGGCGTCCGACATGGCCTGGAGGCGGGTGCGCGACAGCCCCAGCGTCTCAGGGCGGGATTCCGGCAGAGGCGGGGTCTTCGGCGAGGTCGAGGGGCGGTGGGCGGCTGTCGGGGACGCTTGGGCGGTCGCAAAGGCTTGGGCAGTCATGGGCACTCCCAGTTACTTATTATTGTTCGGAGCGGACTGTGGCCCAGAAGGCGCGGCACAAACAAGCGAGGCCAGCGCGCTTCACCCTTGCAATCCGGCCGCCCCCTGTGCTTCAAAGCGGCCTGATCCGGGCGGCAACGCAGGGTCCGTAGGAGTGTAGCTCAATTGGTAGAGCACCGGTCTCCAAAACCGGGGGTCGCAGGTTCGAGCCCTGCCACTCCTGCCAGATATTTCAATGGCTTAAGCGGTTGTTTGCCTCGAACAGACGCTGAACTGGACCCAAGCTGGACCCAAGCGGCTTAGGACCCAAGAATTCCGGCAGAGATGGCGTTGATGACTGTCGCGACCGAGGTGTCGGCCGTCTGCTTGCGCTTGCGCTTCGCATAGTTCCTGAGGAGGACCGCCGGCTCGTCGCCGATGCGCTCGGCCACGGTGTGCACCGGCATGCCCTTGTCCAGGAGCAGGGTAGCGTGTGTGCCGCGCAGGTGGTGAAACTCGAACCCGACGAAGCCGAGCGCGTCTGCACCGCGGCGAAACGACTTCGAGAACGCACTTGGATCCCGTGGCTTGGCGAAGTCGAAGCTCTCGCCGGGGCCCGGCGCACCCGGGAAGATCAGAGCGTCATCCGGCAGCCGGACGAGGCTCAGGTCGACGACGGCGCCGTCAGGGATGCCCGCCAACACGCGCTGGTGCTTCTCCCGCTCCGCCGTAAGCAGCGCGGCCGTTCCATCGTCCAGGGGGATCGTGCGCTTGCCCCGCCATGTCTTGGGCACCTTATACCGAACCCCGAACTTCTTGGTCACCTCCAGCGCACGCTCGACCCTGAGCGTCTTCGCCTGGGCGTCAAAGTCCGTCCAACGAAAGGCGAGCAATTCGTTGCGCCGGACACCCGTAGAGGCGTCGACCGCGATCGGGACATACATCGTCGCCGACGGCTTGAAGCCGCTCACCAGCGATTTGAGGATCTCCTCCAGACCGTTCGCTTGTCGCTTCGTGAGATTGCGAAGTACGGAAAGCGGGGGGCACAATGAAGCGCCGGCGCAGGATCCACCGAAAGCGAGACCGGCAGCGGCTGATGACGCACCGTCGGCGGTTGAAGCGGTAACCTGACGTCAATGGGTACCGCTTTACGATGTACCATCGCGGATTGGTGACGAGTACCGCGGTACGCATGGGCATTGAGAACCCGTCGGCTACCGGAGCCGGCGGGTTTTTCTGTTCGGAATGAGTTAGCGCCGCACTCACTTGCTACCTGTGCCGGGGCAACGCCCTTGTCTCTCGTTGGAGGCGGCCGGTTCGTTCGGATGCCTACAGGAAAGACTCGCCGATCCATTTGCTCTGGAATACGTTGCTCGAGCTACGCGCATTTCGCGTGGCGAATTTTGAACAACGTATATTGGGAGCAGCAAATGTCGATTATGAGAGCTTTTGCCCTGTTCGTAATTCTTGCATTCGGAGGCGCCGTGATCGCCGCCGGGTTCATGACATCGCCGGCATCGGCTAACAAAATGGATGGTAAGCCTGGGGGCTATGGCTCTCGTACCACAGCGAATTATGGTACCCCGAAGAGCGGCACAGCGAAACCGCCAACCGCGACGAAGAAGCCTCCGCAGTAAGCCGTACGGCCCGCCGGTTCGCTGGCGGGCCTCTCTCCCAGGGCGAACTAGTGCTATAATGTGAGGATCGATTCTTCGGCAATCGGTTGGATGAGTCAATGCGCATCCATGTCCTTATGTGGGCAGGTTCGTTGACCCTCTGCGGTCTCCTCATCTCAGCTTGCGCGCATTCAACTGATTCCAACTCGCCGTCAGCTATTCGCGCTGGGGCACCATGGGCGCGAGACCTCAACGAGCCGCCGCCAAGTAGAGAACCCGCTGGTGCGGCAATGCCGCAGATAAAGGCCGATCTAGATGCTGCGCGTGTGAAAGCTTCTCGCTAGCTAAAATGCCAGCGTAAGTGGCCGGCCGGTTCACCTGGCGGCCCCGCTGTTCTCCGGGCGAGAACAGATCGTGATAATAATAAACCTTCGTTTGTTCCCACCGCGTGTATTTATAAGCGGAACACCCAGAAGCCGCCTCAGTTGGCGGCATGGTCAGATCAACGCCAATTTGCGTCAATCGACTGGCTGGTCGAGCGGATATTTCCTGGCCAAGCGATCAAGAGGCTTGTGTGCCTCAGTATCAGTGAGCTCGCGGACTGCGAGGGCTCGATCCTCTGATCGTTTGCGGTAAATTTCGCTGTGGTCTCGCCAGATCTCAGCAGTCGGACCGCGCAAACCGCGAAGCCACACTTAAGTAAGCCATCGTTCAACTCGACTTCAGCTAAACAGGAACGTCCCTACTTGCCGGCCTAGCGCTATTCGTTGCGCTCTATCTTCCTGGGTAGTGCAATTTAAACTCGCCCAAGTTCGCGCTCGAATACTGCTGTTGCTCGCAGTTTTCCAGAATGACGGACAATCGCAAGTCCTTGTAACCCTCATCGAAGAACACGGAATACGTTGGGCGTGGCTTGTCGGGCAACGGGTTCGCCTCTCGCAGGCAGACAAAGTAATCTCCTGGCCCGTGGTCAGCCTTCCGTAGGGCTGAGACCTCAAGCGGCATAGCTAGCTTTGCTGCTTTGGCGGCAATCTGAACGCCCTTTTCTATCGTTTCTTGGTTGGGTGCTTGCACCGGCTGTAACTCTGGCACGGGCCCCGACGTATCGGCCCAAATTGAAGAGCAGGCAGTCAGGAGCAAGCATAACAAAGGGCTGTAACGCATTAACAATCGAACCCGCGGTGGAAGTTGTCGCAAGATATAGGATCAGTCACCGAGCACGGCTAGTCACATGCGGACTACCAAATTGCCGATCCGTTTGACCTAGTAAAGCGCGAGCTACTTCGTGCTGGGTGTGGGAAAGCGCGGTCGGGTCCACGATTAAATCAAGAAGAAGGAAAGATGCGTCGCGCTAATCTTTGACGTGTTTTAGATCGGGCACCATGCTCGGCGATGCGGGCCATAAACTGCCTTGCCAAGACAATGGACGGATCCGCTTTCGCACTCGAAGCATAGGCTGCTCGATCAATAGCGCCGAAAGTGTACCCATCAGGAGCGTGACCATGAAAGCGAAAAGGCCCTTGCTCCAGAAGCTTAAAGGCAGGTCTGACGTTAGGTGTTGTATTGGAAGAGCATAGAGATAGACGCCATACGAGATATCGAGCTTGGGCGCAGTCCACCGGGGCAGCGGGATAGTGTTTAGTACGACACAGACCGGTGCGATCGCCACGAGTGCAAAGGTTTCTTTATGGCCACACCACAGGAGCAACACCGCGATCGACGTAAAGCAGGCAACTGCAATCGTCTTCGTTAGGCAACGTTCTAACAGAGCAACGCCGACCCCACCGGCGAAAAGAATTGCGCATGTCAGGCCCCGCTCGCCGAGCCAGATCGGCAATAGCTCGCTCCAAATGCCGGAGATTGCAAAGCCGCCAAGAACAACAAAAACGGCGCCTCCAATGGCGCGGGCATCGAACCGGCAAACTAATGCAACGATGGCCAAACAGACATAGAGCTTTGCCTCCTGGGGAAGCGTCCAGAGCGGTGTTAGCACCTCAGTTGTGCCTAGGCTCGACTCGAAAACTCCCGGAAGCTTGTAATCCAACCCGAAGAAGAGAATCGAGTCCCGCCATAAGAACGAAAATGGCGTGTTTCGACCATTGAATCCCAAACCTGGCGGAGCAAAGTAATCGCTTAACGGGAGGGTTGTGACGACAGCACCCATCAGGACGCACAAAGAGACGCAAACGATCAGAGCAGGAAAAATTCGAAACGCGCGACTGATGAGGAATTGCGCCGACGAACGCGATCGGACCACGCTTAGAGAATTCAAATAACCGCTAATCGCAAAGAAGGCGAAGACTGCAAATCCACCCAGCGAGCCAACCCACGGCACGGCGGGCTCAGGGAACCCTGTAATTTGATACTGGTGCGACCAAAACACAAGGGAAGCGGCGACGAGCCGCATCAGATCGAAATTCCCGGCCCGCGGATTCATTGCCGCAACTTATTCGAACGAAAAAAGCAGCGCAATGTACTGCATTGGCCGACACTGTCTGTGTGGCCCGGGCCATGGGCGGACTCCTAGACTTGACGGCGACCACCCGTGGGATCCTGAGCCGCCGCATGGGGCGAGATCAGCGCATCATCGACAAGCTACGGGCATTCGAGCGGCTTTGCATTGAGCTGGCGGCCGACGCGACCATGCCGGAGGAGCCGGCAGGCTCGAGATGGCAGCGAACTATCGCGCCGAGGCTGGCCGCTGCTGGACCCAATCCCGGACCCCAAAGGCGAAAGTACAGGACAGAACTGAACGGATAGGGTGGATCAGGGGGCGAGGAGAGCCGCTTGATTTCATTACGCAAACGAATTTGGCGGCACCGGATGATACGATGCCGCCCGTACTCCAAAACCGGGGGTCGCAGGTTCGAGCCCTGCCACTCCTGCCAGCGAAATCAAACGCTTAGCTAGGATGTGGCGATCAGCGATCGGCTGGATATTGCTAGATGGCGTGAGCCCTAGGCGATGACCTGCCGTTTCCAGATCGCCTCCGCAAGGGCGATATCGGCCACAGACTCTGCGCCGGAAGCCAGCGGCGTCCTCCGTTCCACGATATCGGCGACGAATGCATCGGCTTGACGCCGAAACGCCCAGCTCGTGTCGCGCCGCAATTGCGTGCGTTGTCCTTGCTGATCGAGGATGACCTCCGCCTCCTGCTCGGCAAAAGGCGGGGGCAATTCGATGGTCAGCGCGCCCCGCTCGAACGCGATGCTCAGCCCCTCGCGCCAGACGCCTTCGGATCCGTTCGCGAGTTGCAGCGCGCAGGCGACGCCGTCGAAGTCGAGCGTCACGGTCGCCGCGCCCGAGCTCTCGATGGTGCTTTCCGCGACTGTCGGTGACGATCCGAGCATGTAACGCGCGAGGTTGATGATATGGCTGAACACATTCAAAAAATTGTCGTAGCCGGGTAGCATCACGCCCGGCATCCAGTCTGGGCCGTCCTGCCAGAGCTCGAGCCCGTCCGGCCGCACTTCGCCGGTCATGACGAAATTGTCCTGCGACCGGCCAGTGCTGCCGCCGAAGCACCAGCCTCGCGCGCCGACAATGCGTCCAAGCGACTGATCCGTTCGCAGGCGCGCCAACTCGGCCAGCGCGCGCGCCACGCCGGCGTCGTGACGCTTCATGTAGCCGATGCTGTAGACGAGGTTGTGCCGCCGCGCCGCCTCGGCCAGCGCAACGGCCTGAGCCGCGGTGTAGGCCATCGGCTTTTCCGACAGCACATGGCGGCCGCTGTTCAACGCATCCAGCACGATCGGGCCGGTGGCGCGACGCTTCGTAACGACGACGACGGCCGACACCTCGCTATCCGCCAGCAATTCCCGGTGCGTGCCGTAGACCCGCGCGATGTCGAATTTCTGCGCCGCTGCGGCGGCGAGATCAGGCCGGAGATCCGCGATCGCGACAACGCGGCAGGCGGGGTTCGCGGCGAAATTGGCGAGGTGGCACATCTGGCCGACCATGCCCGTTCCGATGATGCCAATGCCCGGCCTCACCTAGGACCCTCGAAGCGTTTCCGGAGAACGAGGAAATGCGCCGGCTGTCCCCAGGTGTTGATGAACGCCCGGTCTGACTGGGTGAGGGCGGTGACTGTGGACGCATCCCGTCGCCCGATCGCGTCAAAGATGCGATGGAAGCTGTCGAGGGTCGCGATGATGGCGTCGATGTCGGACGCATCGTCGGCAAGAATGTCCGTCGCCGGTATCGTCTCGCGCAGTGACGCGAGGTTCGCGATCACACGGGGCAGGCTGGCGCCGAAGGGATCGTCGATCATCGCATCGACATCGAGAACCAGTGTCTCGATCGAAGCCGAGATCGCCTCGACCGCTTCGGTCTTGCCGGCCAGATAGAGCTTCCGTCCGCCGAGAAAGCTCAGACGGCTGCGACCGAGGTAACGCGTCGCGCGGCGCAGCTTCTCGTCGTCGGAGAGGACCTTCTTGTGCCAGTAGACGTCCAGGCTGTCGCGATAGACGGGCCACCCCGAACAGATATCGAACCCCTGCTCGTGCGCCGCCGTGCACAAGGCCCCCGCGTCGAGGAAGTAGCGGTGCCGGACGAAAGGGTTCTCGAGCACGTCCATCAGCCAGGATTCGAAGCTGCGCGTGTGCGGAATGCTGTTCCATTTCGCGTCGAACAGCAGCTTCGCCGTCTCGAGCCCGGGACGGCCCGTCAGTGCCTTGCCGGCCGCATGAATCGCCTTGAGCGCGAGCTCGAAGAAGCCGCCGTAGCGCTCGTAGTAGGAAACGACGGCGTAACCGTCCGGATTGAGCAGCCGGTGAAAGATGCCGAGCCAATTTTCAGTCGGCTGCACCGTGTAGATGAATCCTTCGGCATCGATAATGTCGAAACGACGATCGCTACGAAATCCTTCGACGTCGAACGACACGAGTTCGCGGAGACGTTGGGCTTGGCTGAAATGCGCGAAGTAAGCCTGGATTTTTGCGTGCGCATGCCGGTTCGGCTCGGCGAGCGTCATGTTCGCGCCCCAGCTCGCAAACACGAGCGCGTTCTCGCCGGAATCAGGGCCGAATTCGAGCATGTCGGCGTCGCGGAACAACCGCGGCGGCAGCACCAGCTTGTCCGAAAACAACTCGCGCCGCAGGCCGGCATAGGCTTCGAGTTCGGCGGCGGATTTGAAATTCCCGAACGTCGGTAGGACGTCCTGACGTTCGTAATAGTTGAAGAGCTTGTCCTCAGCCATGCCGCGACCCTGCGGCCGCCTCGAGACGATCGAGCTCGCTCCAGATGTCGGAGGGCGCGAAGATCGAAACGATGTGGAGCGGACGCTTCACGTTTTCACGCAGCCGGCTGCCGACCTTGTCTTCGTTCTCCTGGTTCACGGCCAGAAGACAGACGAGCGGCTCCGACTTGCCGGCGAGGTCCTCCGGCGGGCGGATCGGAATGCCGGTGCCGGGCAGGAACAAGCCCTGGCGCTCCTTCTGGTCGTCGACCGAGAGGTCGACAAGATCCGCAAATTCATGGGCATTGGTGAAGGTGCAGGCGCGGCAGCCGGCGCCGTAGATGGCAATCTCGGCGCCGTCGGCGCGGGCCTTGGCGAGGATCGGGCGAAGACGCGCGCCGTACTCCCTGGCGCGCCGACCGAATTTCTCGCCGACGCCGGCCGGCGCGGCCGGCGTCGTCACGTCGCGCGTCGCGCGTCGCGCTGCAATCGCGAGGCTGCCGCCGCTGAAATTGTACTTCTTCACCGACACCGCCTCGAAGCCGTGGCGCGCCAGCAGCGACAGCAGCGTCGGCTCGGTGAAATAGCTGACGTGCTCCTCCCACAGGACGGAGAGGTCGCCCGCCGTCGAGCCGGGCGCGAAATCAGGCACATCGATGAACAGCAGCCCGTCGTCGCGTAGCGCGATTTTCACGCAGTCGAAAAAGTTCTCGAAATCGACGATGTGCTCCAGCACCTGGCGCGACACGACGAGGTCGAACTTGCCGGCCTCGGCAACCGCGTCGTGAGACAGCGCCGGGCTGATCATGTCGGCATAGACCTTGACGCCACGCTCGCGGGCGATCTTGCCGGACACCGGGTTGGGCTCGACGCCCACCAAAACCTTCGCGCCGCGTTCGCGAAGCCTGTCCATGAACAGGCCGTCGTTGCATCCGATCTCGAACACGGATTGGTGGCTCGAGAATTTGGCGATGGTGTCGAGTTCGTCGACCTGGTGCGGCTCCGGCTTCCAGCTGCTGAAATTGTAGTTGAACTGCCGATACAGAATGTCGGGATCGATCGGCTTCACGATCTGGGGCAGGCCGCACTCGCCGCAGGCGAACACCTCGAACGGATATCGTTCGTCCTGTTCGTCGCGGCTGTGCCGAAGCCGATGCGCAATCGGCATCTGTCCGAGGTCGATGACCGGGCGCAAATTGGTCGAATGGCAGAGGCGGCAATGATTAGTCATCGGTAGCAACCTCTGCTGGAATGGCTCGTGAAGTATGGCGATGGGCCAGATGCTTCGCGGCGAGCGCACCGGTCCTAGTGACATAGTCCTGCACTTCCGCGGCATCGCCGCCATCCGGAGCCCAGTCGGGAAACGCCGTGCGGGAGGGATCGAACGGACCGGCGGTGGTTTCGTGAAACACCAGCCACTCCGAGGTGATCAGGATCGAGTGAAGCACCTGCTCGGGCATCCGGTAGTAGCAGAGCGCGCCCCGACCGTACGGCGCCATCTCTAGCACGTCGCGAATGTGGCCGTCGTCCTCGAAGATCACGACCTGCGCGGTACCCTCGATCAAATGAAACGACTCAGGTTTGCCAAAATGCTTGTGAGGCCGCACATAGGCCTCGCGATGATGCACGATCAGCATCTCGTGCAGGCCGGACGAGGGATCGGGATGCATGCACAGCCGGCTGCGCAGACGCGGATTGCCTGCGGCGATGCGCTTCAGTTCCGCGATCGTGGCGTCGTCCGCCGTGACGATGGCGTCGTCCGAATAATACACTTCAAGATTTTGCGCTCGCAGCGAGGCCGGCCGGCGCAGGCCCGTTGCTTCATTCGAAGAAGATGAACCCATGGTCGCCCCGGTAGCCGCATTTGTCGTAGATCCAGGCCCAGGTTTTCGGACCATGGAAACTCAGGCAGGTGAGCTGCCAGTAGAGCAGGTTCGCCTTCTCGCGCTCGTCGCGGAACGATTCCACCATCAGATATTTCGAGGTGCCGCGTCCAACGCGCTCGATCTCCGACACGGCGCGGAAGACGTCCTCGAGCGGAAGATTGTGGAGCACGCCGAGCGACACCACGAGATCGAAGCTGTGGTCGGGGTAGGGGAGCTCGACGGCGCTGCCGACCTTCAATTGCGGTCGCACCTCTTCCTTGGCATTGGCGATGCCATAGTCGGAGATGTCGATGCCGGCGATGGTGAGGCCAGGGACGAGTTGGGTGAATTCGTAGAGCAAATAGCCCTTGCCGCAGCCGACATCGAGCACGCTCATCCCGGGCTTGATGCCGTAGCGGTCGATCAGGGTCTGGGCGAGCGGCCGCCACCGTCCGTCGTAGCTATAACCGCCATAGCCATAGCGGCGGTCGCCGTCCCAGTAGTCGCGTCCCCATTGCCGCGCGACAGTGGCAGATTCCGCCTTGTCGTGCTCGACGACCCGCTGAACGTAGTGCCGCTTGGTCGATGCGTGCATTGGCTGGAGCAGGTTGATCTCGGTCATTGTTTTCAACCGGTCCGCGGCATCGTCACAGGATGGTCGCGAATTTGTTGACGAGCAGGATGTCCTCGACGGCCTGAATGTTGTCGTGCGAGGACAGCGTGATCTCCTCGACGGCCGCGTGCAGGTCGCAGCCCTCGCTCAGCACGCGGTCATAGATCTCCCGCCGCCTTGCCTCGTCGGGCGGCAGCATGAAGATGCTGTAGAGAATCAAGCCGCGCAATCGAGGCAACTCGTCCAGGATGTCCTCGAGCACCATGTAGCTGCCGGGCATAGTGTGCTCGGCGGCGCTGAGCAGATAATGCAGGTTCTTCCGCCGCGCGTAGTCGCGGATCACGATGTTCTGGACGTGCTGCGGGGTGCGGCTGCCGTTCAGCGGCCGGGCGCCGATATAGCCGCGATGGCCGGCTCGCTCAGCCATGGAAGCCTCCCGGGAGCTTGTATTGCATGCCGACGCGGGTCGCCGGACGTAGCAGGATCGGTTCGAAGAATTCGCCGAATCGCTTGTCCGCATAGGGCGACATGATGCTCTTGAAGCGGCAGTTCATGCTCCAACGCGAGCCGGCTTCCTCGTTGACGCGATTGCCGTGCATCAGGGTCTGGTTGAACAGCATCACGTGACCGTAGGGAATCTCGATGAAGGTCGCGTGCGGCTTGATGGTCTGGTAGAGTTCCTCGGCGCTGCGCAGGCTGGCCATCCGGTCCTGCATGTCGCCGTTCAGGGATGGCGGCAGCAGATACATCGATTTGGTGCGGTGGACGTCGACCAGCGGTACCCACACCACGACCTCGAACGGCGAGTCGCCCGACCAGACGTCGGAATGGGTGGCGAGGAGCGACGAATCGTCTCCGGGCAGCTGGATGCTGAGATTGACGCGGCGCTGCATGCAGAGTTCGTTGCCGACGATGGTCTCGATCGTCGAGCGCGCCAGACGGAAATAGGTCGGCCGGAACCAGGGTTCTGCATTGAGGCCGTTGAAGACGTGCAGCCGCAGGCCGTTGAGATCATCGACGCTCACCCGCGTGTGGATGGTGTCGAGCATCGCGTAGGGGTCGTTGCCGTGTGGCAGCTTCAAAAAGTCCGCCGCGAGCTCGGCGGCGCGCCGCTGGATCCGGTCGAGCCCGGCGCGATCGTCGGCCGGCGTGGTGACGAAGCCGTCATCGATGAAACGTTGCGCCAATGCCTGCTCATCGGCCTCGAGGAAAGCCGTGTCCGTCATGCAAAGTACTCCCGGGCGGTCGCGCAAATATAGCTGATGTCCGAGGTCGAGAGGAACTGGTTGATGGGGAGCGTGAGGATCTGATCTGCCTGCCGCTCGGTCGCCGGGAACGCGCCGCGACCGTGGCCAAGATGCGCAGCCGCCTCCTGGAGGTGGATCGGTACCGGATAGTGGATCGCGGTCTCGATACCTTTGTCGGCAAGATATTTTTGGAAGCTATCGCGACGGTCCGTCTGCACGACGAAGGTGTGGAAGGTGTTGAACTCGATGTTGCGACAAACCGGGATGAACAGGGGAAGGCCGGCGAGCTCGGCGCGGTATTGCGCGGCGTTGCGACGCCGGCGTTCGATGACAGAGGGCAGGTGACGCAAGCGAATCCGGAGCACCTCGGCCTGGACCGTGTCGAGGCGTGACACGATGCCCCATTCCTGGACGTCACTGCGATTGATCAGGCCATGATTGCGCAGGCGGCGAATTCTCGCGGCAAGCTCGGCGTCGGCGGTGACGACGAAGCCGGCGTCGCCCGCGGCATTGAGGTTCTTCAGCGGGTGGGCGGAGAAGCAGCCGAACGTTCCGATGGTCCCGCTCATCCGCCCGTCATAGGTCGAGCCGACGGCCTGCGCGCTGTCCTCGATCACGGCGAGAGCGTGCTTGGCCGCGATCGCCATCAGCGGGTTCATGTCCGCCATGCGTCCGGTCAGGTGCACCGGCATGATCGCTTTGGTGCGCGAGGTGACGGCGGCCTCAACTGCGGCGGGATCGATATTCTGGTCCGGCAGCACATCCGCAAACACGGGCTTGGCGCCGACGGCAATGATGGCCGCGGTCGATGCCACGAACGAATTGGGTGGGGTAATCACCTCGTCCCCGGGACCAATGTTGAGCGCCCTCAAGGACAGGATCAGCGCATCGGTGCCGGAATTCAGCGTCACCACATGCGGCGAGCCGACATAAGTGGTGAGCTCCTCTTCGAACTTGGCAATGGCCGCGCCGCCGATGAAATCGCCGCGCCGGAATACGCCCTCGACTGCCTGCATGATCTCAACGCGCTCTTCCTCGAATTGGGCGGGAAGATTGACGTAACCGATGCGCCGGCGGCCGGTGTCAGCGTCCATGGCAGAACGCCCGAACGATCTCGATGACGCGGTCCTGCTGCGCCCGTGTCAGATGCTGGTCGACGGGGAAGCTGATGACTTCCCGGGCATGGCGGTCGGTGACCGGGAAGGTGCCTGGCGCGTAGCCGAGGTGTTTGAGGCCTTCCTGCTGATACAGCGGGATGGGATAGTGGATCTTCGCTTCGATGCCGTTGTCCAGGCAGTGTTTGTAGAGCTCGTCGCGGCGCTCGGCGAACACCATGTAGAGATGGTAGACGTGCTTCACGTTAGGCCGGCGCGGCGGAATGCGCAGGCCGGGCAGGCACGCGAGGCCTGCATCGTAATAGGCCGCGTTCTCGATTCGACGGCGCGTGATCTCGCTGGTCTGGCCGATCAGCCAGTTGCCGACGACCGCCTGGAGGGAATCGAGCCGCGAATTGCAGCCGAGAATCGCGATTTCGTCGCGATTCTTCATGCCGTGGTTGCGGATCAGGCGAAGCCGCTCGTTCATCCCGTCGTCGTTGGTGACGACGACGCCGGCATCGCCCCAGACGTTGAGGTTCTTCAGCGGATGCAGGGAGAAGCCGGCCGCGATACCGTGGGTGCCGGACCGCTTTCCCGCGAATTCCGACAGGATGCCCTGGCAGGAATCCTCGACCACGGGGATGTTGTGACGCTGGGCGATCGCCATCAGCCTGCCCATGTCGGTGACCTCGCCGGTCAATTGAACCGGCATGATCGCCTTGGTTTTCTCCGTGATCGCGGCTTCGACGTAGTCGACGTTCATGCAGAAGGAGTCTTCGCAGTCGGCCAGCACCGGGGTCGCGCCGGTCTCGGCGATGGCGCCGACGGTGGCGATGAAGGTGTTGGCGGCCGTGATGACCTCGTCCCCATGGCCGATGCCGAGCGCCTTGAGCGGCAGCTTGAGCGCATCGGTGCCCGATCCGACGCCGATGGCGTGACGCACGCCGATCAGCTCGGCAAAGCGCCGTTCGAATTCCGCGACCGGCTTGCCCAGAGTGAAGTCACCCGTCGCCACCAGTCGGCCGATCTCGGCCAGGATCGGTGCTGGATCGGAGAATTGCTCGAGCAGATAGGAATATCGAACGTCGTGCATGGGACCCGTCAGGTGGAATGAAGTTGCGGAGAGGAGGTGTATGAGGCGGGAAGCGCGCGCGCGATCGAGGTCGCAATGGCGTCGGCGGAAAGTCCGTGCTTCTTCAGCAGCGAGTCCTGCGATCCGTAATTGTGCATGAACCGGTCCGGCAACGACAACCGCAGCATCGCGGGCAGGCCAGAGCCGAGCTTGTCGATCAGCGTCTCCGCGACCGCGCTGCCCAGGCCGCCCGAGGGCACGTGCTCCTCCAGCGTCGCCACTAGCCTGATACCCCGGATCGCTTGCAGCAGCGCCTTGGTGTCGAGCGGCTTGACCGTGTGCATGTGCAGGATGCCGGCGCGAATGCCTTGCGCGGCCAGCAGGTCGGCCGCAGCGAGTGCCCGCTGGAGCATGATGCCTGTCGTGATCATGACGACGTCGCCTGGCGGCCGCATCAGGATGGCCTTACCGATCTCGAAGCCGTGCTCGGCCTTTGAGACTACGGCGTCGCCACCTTTGCCGAGCCGGATGTAGATCGGCCCGGTCCAGTCGAGCGTTTGCCCCAACAGCCGCGCCGCTTCGTCGGCGTCGCACGGGCAGACCACCGTCATGTTCGGCAGCGCCCGCATGATGGCGATATCCTCGATCGCCTGGTGGGTGGGGCCGAGCGGGGCGTAGACGAGCCCGCCGCCATTGGCGATCAACCGCACCGGCAGATTGTGCAGGCACAGATCGACCGCGACCTGCTCGTAGCAGCGGCGGGTCAGAAACGTGGCGATGGTGTTGACGTAGGGCACGAAGCCTTCCATCGCGAGACCGGCCGACATGCCGATGATGTGCGCTTCCGAAATGCCTTCGATCAGGTGGCGCTTGGGAAACTCCTTGCTCATCGCGCGCAAGGTACCTGCGCCGGGATCGGAGCCGATGTAGAGCACACGCTCGTCGCGCGCGGCGAGCTTGTGGACCATGTTCATCGCGGTGTTGCGCATGAGAAGCCGATCAAAAATCCCCGACGGCGACGCGGATGGCGTCGAGCTCGCTGTCGGTGAGCTTGTTCTTGTGATGCCAATCCGCGTTGGATTCCGCGGCCGGCAGACCCTTGCCCTTGACGGTATGGCAGATGATCGCTGTGGGTTTTCCCGGAACGGCCGGGACCTGCTTCAGGACAGTGCGCAGGGCGCCGACGTCGTGGCCGTTGAGCTCCTGCACGGCAAAGCCGAAGCTGCGCCATTTGTCCGCGAGCGGCTCCAGCGGCAGGACGTAATCGGTGGGCCCGTAGCTCTGCAGCTTGTTGTAGTCGATCAGCGCGACAAGATTGTCGAGCCCGTGCTTGGCCGCGCCCATGGCAGCTTCCCACACCGATCCCTCGTTGATCTCGCCGTCGCCGAGAAGGACGAAGGTACGGTAGGTCCGCTCGCGCATGCGCGCGGCGAGCGCCAGGCCGACACCGATCGACAGTCCGTGTCCGAGCGCGCCGGTCGAGGCCTCGACCCCCGGCACCATTCCGTATTCGGGATGTCCGCCCAAAATGCTGTCGGGGCCGCAGAAACCGTCCAGCTCCGACAGCGGAAAGAATCCGCGATCGGCCAAGAGCGCATAGAGTGCCAGACACCCGTGTCCCTTGCTGAGGATCGCGCGGTCGCGGGTCGGATCGCGCGGATTGCTCGGATCGATCCGCAGCACGTCGTCGTAGAGCACGCGGACCATCTCGATCAGCGACAATGCCGGACCGACATGTCCGCGTCCCGCAGAGCGGACAGAACCGAGCACCAGGCGGCGCAGATAGAGGCTGCGCTCATCCAGCGTGCAGGCGAGGGCGGCTTCAGCGTGGGGTGAGGTCCGGGTCACTTCGGTAAATCGGTTGGGCGAATCGTCTGGTGAAGTCGGCGGGCTTTGTCGAGCTGACCGGCGAGGCGGATCCTAACATCGCCACCTTGCGCAGGCATTGCGCGCCGGGAGCGGCTGTCCGGCAAATACGCGTTCAGGACAATCAGGCACCAGATTCCCTTGAACACAGGATATAGTACGTCAAGGCGGATCGCAAACGCGTCATCGCTCGCCTCGAAGGCGCGCGACAGCCGTTCGATCAAGCGATTCGCGCTCGCTTCCGGCAGGTCGCTGCCGGGGTGAATGGCGGTGTCGGACACGAGCTTGACCGGATCGTCCCAGCCAAAATATTCGAGGTCGATGAATCGCAAGCGCCCGTCTTCGGCGCGCAGCGCGTTGTGCAGTCCGAAGTCGGACGGACTCAGCGCGCGATGGGTGGGCGCAAGGTCCACCGAGGGATCCCGGCCCAGTTCCGCGTAGCGCCGGCGGAGCTGCCGAATCGCGACGGCAGTGCTGGGAACCAGGCTGCCTTCGATAAACGTGCGCAGGTCCGGATGATCATCCAATGCCCGCCTCAATGCGTCCAGGCGCTGCTCGTACTGGGCGATGGCCGCTTCTGGCGAAAAGATGCTGGCTGAGGCGTTGCGCAAATGCTGCGCGCCTTCGGCGTCGCGCAGCTTCTGCAGCCCGATGAGGAAATCGGCGAGTTGATCGGCATCGTCGCGCTGGGGGCGCAGCACCGCAGGTTCGCCGTCGAACCATTGGTACAGCGCGCAGAACGCATCCGCGTCCTTCGCGACCGGCCGTGGTGTTGACGTGATGCCGTGGCGCGCCAGGAACGAGAGTGCATCATACTCCTGTCCCAGGCGATCGCGTCCGTCGGACCGATAATGCTTGAGGGCGAGGGGCGGTCCCTCCGCCATCTCCAGCCGAAAAACCCTGTTGTTGCCGCCGGACCGTGCCGGCTGGGCGTCTGCGACACGCGCACCGGCCAGGCGGCTGCCGATTGCCATCGCATCCGGCGCGGTGATGTCGGTCTCGCTCATGCTGCAAACACCTCGCGGCGGATATCGGCCCATGTCGCGATCGGCTTGCAGTGTTCGGGGTGAGGAGGCTCCGACCGCGTGAACAGGATCGATCGCGTGGTTTTCGGAAAATGCGGTTGCTCGAAGACGTCGACCAGATCGTCGATGAAGACGTCCAGCTTCAGGCTCGCGAGCCTCTCGACCTTGGCGGCCAGTGTGTGCTCGAAATAGACGTCGTCGACGGCCAGCGCCGCATCCGAAGCGTCGATCAGGCCGGCTCCCCGCAGCCAGCCGCGCGCCGCGTCGCGCAGGTCGGTGCGGTCGGGGTCCTGATGACCGAATCGGGTCTTGTGGCTGACGATGCAGACCTTCGAGCCGGCCCGCTTGCACGCCACCAGGAATTCCCGCACGCCCGGATAGATTTCGGCGCCGCCAATTCCCTTGCCGTAGACGAAGCCTTGCAGTCCTTGCCAGGCGAGCTCGCCGCCCGCGCTGGACCGGAGATGATCCCGTAGGTCGGTCTTCAGCCCCTCCCACCCTTCCGGCACCAGCCCACGCTGAAGTGCGACGGCGGCAAAGACCTTGTCGTAGCAGATGATCGTGTTGTCGAAATCGATGCCGATCCGCACGCCGCTCACTTCAGGCTGATGTTCTGCATCATCTTGATGTTGAAGTACCGGGGGTCGTTAAGCGAGTTCGGCAGGTGGCCGGCCTTGAAAGCGTCAACGAGGCCGGACACGGCCTGCTCGATCGTATGGGACGGCGCAAAGCCGAGCTCGCGCCGGATCTTCTCCGAAGAGACGTGGTAGGAGCGGAGATCGTCGGTCGGCTCGACGACGACATCGACATTGCTGCCGACCACCGACTTGACGATGTCGGCGATCTTCATCAGCGAGTGGTTCTCGTAGCCGATATTGTAGGTCTTGCCGTCGATCTTTGCGTCATCCAGCTGGAGCAGGAACAGATAGGCGGCTGACATGTCCTGGATGTGCAAATTGGGCCGGCGCTGCGTTCCGCCGAACACGCGGATGCGGCCGGTGTTAACCGCGAGATTAGTCAGGATGTTGACGACGACGTCGAGCCGCTGTCGCGGTGCGTAGCCGCAGACGGTGGCGGGGCGAACCGTGCAGGCGACGAACCCGGACGCGGCCTCGTCGGCTAGGTCGGTCTCGCACATCGCCTTGAACTTCGAGTAGTCCGTGAGCGGCTCGCAGGACAGGTCCTCGGTCACCTCGGTTTCGTCCTTGATTCCGTAGACGCTGGACGAGGAGGCATAGATGAAGCGCTTGATGCCAGCCTTCTTTGCGGCGCGCACCATCGGCCGGAAGCAGTCGTAGTTGATGGACTTGCCGAGCCCCGGGTCCAGCTCGAACGACGGGTCGTTGGAGATGCAGGCGAGGTGGATTACGGCGTTGTTGCCGCGCAGGGCCTCGTTGATCGCGGCTTCGTCACGGATGTCACCCTTGATCAGGCGCAAATTGGGATTGTCGCGGACGGCATCGAACACGTCCTCGCCATACATGAACAGGTCGAGCACGGTGACCTTGTGGCCCGCAGCGAGCAACTGGGGAACCAGCACGCTACCGACATAGCCGGCACCACCGGTGACCATCACATTCCATTTTCGACCAATCACTGTCGTTCTCCAGTATCTGCCGTCGCGCTACTTCAACAGCGCGGTGACGAACTTGACCAGCGGCACCTTTTCGACCGAGCTGCGGTGGCCGACGATCCCGACCTTGATCGCGCCGGCTGCGTTCCCGATGAAGGCGACGTCCTCGATATTGCCGCCGGCGGCAACCAGCGGCGCGGTGATCGTTAGGAAGGCGTCGCCCGCGCCGACGGTATCGACGACGGTCTTGGTGAAGGCGGGGACGCGCGTGACGCCGGTTTTCGACGAGAAGGGGTAGCAGCCGAAGGAGCCGTGCGTGATGATCATGTTGTCGCAGTCGATCTTGCCGTGCAAGCTGGCCTCGATCACGGACGCGATGTCGCTGAACTTGTCGCTTGCAGCCAGACGCGCCTCCGGCGCGTCGATGCAGATGTAGTCGGCCCGCGGATACCTCGTGATCAGGTTGTAGCCGTGATTGCCGCTGTTGCTCTGGGCATTGACCGCCAGGAATCTGGAGTTGGCGATCAGGGTGTCGATCGTGCTCGACGCGATCATGCCGTGACCGAAATCGGTGGCGATCACCACGTCCGCGCCACGGACGCGCTCCGTCGTGATACGGTCGATCTCCTTCCGATCGGCCTCGTCGAGCGGCGTGTCGTCCATGGTGTAGACTTCGAAGAGCTTGTGCAGATATCCGAGCTCGACGTACCGCGATTTGCGGGTCGTCGGACGGCCCTGAAGGCGGATCGGCGTCAACGTGACGTTCGGGCGGACATGCGCCCGAATGAATTCCTCAGGGTAGTCGTTGCCACCAAGCGTCGTGACGACCTCCACCGACTTGCAGAAGCTCGCGACATGGTTCGCCGCGGCAATGACACCGCCCGCAAATTGCTCGCCGCTCTTGAACAGCGTGGCGACGATGTTTTCCTTCGAGGCCTTTCCGAGCGCCGTGACGTACTGGTATTCGTCGATGATGGTGTCGCCGACCAGCACGACGTGCATGTCCTGCACCTTGTCGATCAGCTTCAGCAGGCGATCGGCGCCGCCACCTTCACGGACTTTTTGCAGGTAGTCGCGGAGGGGAGGATCGTAGATGTCGAAATACCGGTTCACCAGCGACGAGGAGCTGAATGTCACGTCGCGCGTGAACACGATGCGCCCGCCGTGACGCTCGACGGCGTCGCGCTCGGTCCGGATCTTGCCGGTTACGTCGTCTTCGGGGTTTTCATAGTCGGACCCCTTCACATAGATGTCCGGCCGCACCGTATCCAGGATCGGCTCGGCGCTGGAAGTGTGATTGATGCCGACCCAATCGACGGTCGCGAGCGAGGCCAGCATCTCGGCCCGCATGTTTTCGGGGAAGATCGGCCGACCGGGTCCCTTGTTGACGTAACGGTCGGCGGTGATCGTGACCATGACGACGTCGCCGTCGTTGCGCGCCGCCTGGATGTGTCTGATATGGCCGAGATGCACGAGGTCGAAGACGCCATGGCAGAGTGCAACCTTCCGGCCCCGCGCTTGCGCGGAGCGCGCGATCTCGCCCAGTTCCTCGATTGTCTTGATCTTTTCGTGCTCCGCCAGTTGGTCGTTCAACGCGGGATTGTCGGTCGGAATATAGCCCATGTGAATTACCTAAAGCGCCGGCCGGCCTCAGCCGGGCGGCCCGGAATTGATCGATTCGCGGCAACGATACCCGGCGAACCTGTTCACTGGCTTGCCTTCTGCGGCGCGCCGGATGGCGCGTCGTTGTTGTCTGCGAGATATTTGAACCAGTCCTTCGTGGCGTCCGCGATCTTGTCCACTGTCCACAGGGGAGCGTCCTTGTACTGATCCATCGAATTCAGCATCGTCGCGACCCCGTCCTCAAATCTTACCTTCGGCGTCCATTTCAGGATCCGCTTGATCTTGGTGATGTCGGCATAGGTGCAATCGGGCTCGCCGGGACGCTTGGGAATGTGGACCTTGTCGCCGCCGAGAAGCTCAACCAGCCGGTTGACACTGTAGGTGTTGTCGGAGCCGACGTTGAAAATCTCGTTCGAGACCTCGGAGCGCGCGGCGGTCACGAAAGCATCGGCGACATCGCTGACGAAGGTGAAGTCGCGGGTCTGTTCGCCGTCGCCGACCACCGTGAAGGGCTTGCCGGCGAGCTTCTGCGCCATGAACACGCCGAACACGGCGCCGTAGGTGCCCGTGGTGCGATGGCGCAGCCCGTACACGTTGAACAGGCGCAGCGCGACCGCGGGCAGCTTGTAGACCTGGCACCAGTGCATGACGCACTGCTCGCCGAGATTCTTGGTGAGGGCATAAGGATACATCGGTCGGATCTCAGCGCTCTCCGGCGTCGGATAGACATCGGGAATTCCGTAGCAGGAGGACGACGCAGCATAAACGAAGCGGCTGACGCCGGCCTGCCGTGCAGCCTCGAGAACGTTGACCGTGCCGTCGACATTGGCGCGGTGATACGGGATCGGGGACTCGATCGAGGGGACGATGTCGGCCAGCGCGGCGAGATGAAACACCCAGTCGATGCCGTCGAAATGCGGCTTGATCGATTCGAGTTCGGTGACGTCGGCCCGCACGATCTTCAGTCGACCAGAATCGACACGCGAGGCCAGATTTTCGGGGCGTCCGATCACGAAATTGTCGAGCGCGACGACCTCATGGTCGTCGTCGAGGAGGCGGTCGACAAGGTGACTGCCGATGAAGCCCGCGCCACCGGTAACGATGCATTTCATAGGAACATCCGTGATGCGAATGCCCAGCGAAACAGGCCCGCCAATGTTGAGTGAAGGTGGAAACCGAATCGGCTGTTGGTCGACTTCGATGGTAATATAGCTTTGCAATCGCTGGTGATAGCCGGTATCAGGGGCGCCATGTTGCCGTCGAGCTGCCAACCCATGCCTGTGGAGCCCATCAATCCCGATCACAAGGCCTTCCTCGACGATTATGTGGGGCGCCTCCATCGCGCGACGGCGGTTGACGACGGGGTTTTCGCCAGGATTTCCGCCACCCGCACGGCTTGGTTGCGCGCGCGCGAGCAGGGCGGCCGAGTCATCTTCATCGGCAATGGAGGCTCGGCCGGCATCGCCTCCCATCTCGCGATCGATCTGGCGAAGAACGCATCGGTGCCCGCACTCTGCTTCAGCGATGCCAGCATGATGTCGTGTCTTGCCAATGATTACGGTTTCGAGGACTGGCTTGCGCATGCTGTGCGGCTGAGCGCCCGCGCCGGCGATTGCCTCGTCGCGATCAGCTCGTCGGGACGCTCGAAGAATATTCTCAATGCGGTCGCGCAGGCGCGGGCGATGAAGCTCGATGTGATCACGCTGTCGGGCATGAACGCCGAGAATCCGCTGCGCAATCTCGGCGACGTCAATTATTACGTCGACAGCCGCAGCTACAACATCGTCGAGACCACGCATCAGTTCTGGATGATGGCCGCGATCGACCTCATCATCGGTGGCGCGGAATATCCGGCGTCCTGAGGCGGTGCCGTCGATCTGATCACCACGGGGTGAGATTGCCTCACCCGCTCGCATGTCTCCGTTTTACGGTCCTACGATGAAAAACCTGTTTTACGTGCGCCATACCTGCCGCCTCTGTCATTCGGACAAGCAAGAGCTTGTCGTCCCGATGGCGGGCATGCCCATCGGCACCCCGAACTTCCAGGTGCCGGATGCAAGCGCCGACGATTTTGTCTTTCGCGCCGCGGTGCCGATGGCGCTGCACCTGTGCGCAGACTGCGGCCACCTGCAGATTCTCCACGTCGGCAATCCGGAGATCCAGTACCGCAACTACGTCTATACCACCTCGCTCTCGCTTGGCCTGCGGGAGCACTTCGCAGGCTATGCCAACGACGTCGTCAGCCGGTTCGCCGTCGCGCCGGGCTCGCTGGTCGTCGAGCTCGGCAGCAACGACGGATCGCTGCTCGGTTTCTTCAGGGAGCGCGGCATGCGGGTGCTGGGTGTCGATCCCGCCGTCGACATCGCGCGGCGTGCGACGGAAGCAGGAATCGAGACCATCGGCGATTTCTTCACCGATGCCATCGGTCGCCGCATCCTGCAAAGCCACGGCGCGGCCAGCGTCGTGATCGCCAACAACATGATCGCAAATGTCGACAATCTCGACCCGCTGGTGATCGGGGTTCGCGACGTGCTTGCGCCGGACGGGCTGTTCGTTTTCGAAACGCAGTATGGCCTCGACGTCACCGAGAAGAACCTTCTCGACACCGTCTATCACGAGCATCTGTCGTATTTTAACATCAAGCCGCTGACGCGCTTCTTCGCGCGGCTTGGCATGGAATTGATCGACGTCCAGCACATCGAGACCAAGGGCGGCTCGATCCGGGTGACGGTGCAGCGTGCCGGCGGCGCGAAGAAGCCGTCCGCTGAGGTCGCGCGCTTCATCGCCGAGGAAGATCGGCTCGGCGTCGACCAGCCGGGCTACTATGTGCCCTACGCGAAGAGGATCGCCGCCATCCGCGACGAGTTGGTCGCGATGGCCGATGCCGCCCATGCGCGCGGCCAACTCGTGGCCGGCTACGGCGTCTCGGTCGGGACCACGACGCTGCTGCCGCAGTTCGGCCTGGAGAACAAGATCGACTTCCTGGTGGACGACGATCCCAAGAAGGGGAACGTGATGGCCGGTCCGGGATACGATATCCCGATCCTGCCGCCCGCCGCCCTTTACGAGCGCAAGCCGGCGTTCGTCGTCGTCTTCGCCTGGCGCTATGTGGATCCGATCCGGGCCAAGCATGCCGGCTATTTCGCCGAGGGCGGAAAGTTCGTTGTGCCGTTGCCGGGCATTTCGACGATCGACCGGGCCGACTGACCTTGAGAGTCGTCAAAAGGGACGGCAGGTGAGGGGGCCCGGTGGTCTCGTCCTGCCAGGAACCGGCTGCGCCCCTTGGGACGGCGGATTGCAGGCGGCAGATAAGCCCTTGATCGGCCTGATCTCTGGTCGGTCGCCTGTGGAGGTCGTTTTGCTCGCGCCAGCCCTCCCTGTCTTGACCTTTGGCCCTATCCGCAGTAGATACCGCGCACTCGCAGCCGGCCCGTTAGACGCGGATCTCCGGCGCGGCTTTGAAATCCCCGAACAATCGAGCCCGGATTCCGGCTCATCCTTCGAGACAGAGGGCTGGGCCAACGGCGGCTGTTCGGATCCCTGAAATTCATTCGCGTCTGTCGACGGACGTTGGACATCAAACGATGGCAGTCAGCCCGTTCAAGTTCTTGCAGGAAGTGCGCTCGGAGACCGCCAAGGTCACCTGGCCGACCCGCCGCGAGACCACGATCACCACCATCATGGTGTTCGTGATGGTCGCCGTGGCCTCGATCTTCTTCTTCGCCGCCGACCAGATCATCCGCGTCCTCATCACCTTCCTTCTGGGCATTCACTGATGGCAACAGCAACGGCTCAATTGTCTGACAAGCGCTGGTACATCGTCCACGCCTATTCGAACTTCGAGAAGAAGGTCGCCGAATCGATCCGCGAGCAGGCCAAGCAGCGCGGGCTCGAGGAGCTGTTCGAGCTGGTGCTGGTCCCGACCGAGAAGGTCACGGAAGTGCGCCGCGGCCGCAAGATCGATGCCGAGCGCAAGTTTTTCCCGGGCTACGTGCTGGTGAAGATGAAGCTGACCGATGAGGCGTTCCATCTGATCAAGAACACGCCGAAGGTGACCGGCTTCCTCGGCGCGGAAAACAAGCCGATGCCGATCTCGGAAGCCGAGGCCATGCGCATTCTGCACCAGGTGCAGGAGGGCGTGGAGCGGCCGAAGGCGTCGGTGTCGTTCGAGATCGGCGAGAACGTGCGCGTGGCCGACGGCCCGTTTGCCTCGTTCTCGGGTGTGGTCGAGGAAATCGACGAGGCGCGCTCGCGCGTGAAGGTCGCGGTGTCGATCTTCGGCCGGGCCACGCCGGTCGAACTGGAATTCGGTCAGGTCGAGAAGGTCTGATCGGGTAGGCGTGAGGCTTCGGTCTCGCGCAACAAGAGGCCGTGGGAGGGAGAGGGCGGTTGCCAGCCGCATCCGACCCAGACCACGAACCTGAAACCGCCGGCCGAGGCCGGCCCAACAGGAGTGATACATGGCAAAGAAAGTGACCGGATACCTGAAGCTTCAGGTCCCGGCCGGTGCGGCGAATCCTTCGCCCCCGATCGGTCCCGCGCTCGGTCAGCGCGGTCTCAACATCATGGAGTTCTGCAAGGCGTTCAACGCCCAGACCCAGAAGGAAGAGAAGAATACCCCCATTCCCGTCGTGATCACGATCTACGCCGATCGTTCGTTCACGTTCGAGATGAAGACGCCGCCGATGTCCTTCTTCCTGAAGCAGGCTGCCAAGATCCAGTCCGGCTCCAAGGCGCCGGGCCGTGACAAGGCGGGTGCGGTGACCAAAGCGCAGGTGCGCGAAATCGCCGAGAAGAAGATGAAGGATCTCAATTGCGACTCGATCGAGTCGGCCATGAAGATGGTCGAGGGCTCTGCCCGTTCGATGGGTCTGGAAGTGGCGGGGTAAGGGCTCATGGCAATCGGAAAGCGTTTGAACAAAGCCCGCGAAGGTATTGATCGCGAAAAGCTTTACCCGCTCGCGGACGCCATCAAGATGGTCAAGGAACGCGCGAAAGCGAAGTTCGACGAGACCATCGAGGTCGCGATCAATCTCGGCGTCGATCCGCGTCACGCCGACCAGATGGTCCGCGGTGTCGTGACCCTGCCGAACGGCACCGGCCGTACGCTCCGCGTCGGCGTGTTCGCCCGCGGCGCCAAGGCCGACGAAGCCAAGGCTGCGGGTGCCGATGTCGTCGGCGCCGAGGACCTGGTCGAGAAGGTGCAGAACGGTACGATCGATTTCGACCGCTGTATCGCAACCCCCGACATGATGCCGCTGGTTGGCCGTCTCGGTAAGGTGCTCGGCCCGCGCGGCCTGATGCCGAATCCGAAGATCGGCACCGTGACCATGGACGTCACCGGCGCCGTGAAGGGCGCCAAGGGCGGCTCGGTCGAGTTCCGCGTGGAAAAGGCCGGCATCCTGCAGGCTGGCGTCGGCAAGGCCTCGTTCACCGAGGAAAAACTGGTCGAGAACATCAAGGCTCTCGCTGACGCTGTCTCCAAGGCCAAGCCGGCCGGTTCCAAGGGTACCTACATCCAGCGCGTTGCGGTGTCCTCGTCGATGGGCCCCGGCGTGAAGGTCGAGCCGGGCACCATTCTCGGCTAAGATTTGGAAACGACATGAGGCGAGGGGCGGAATTGGGCAACCGATTCCGCCCCTCGTCGTTTGTGACGGCGTTCACCGGAAACAAGAACAATGACTGACAAGGTCCTGATCTACTCGCGCTTTCCCAAGACGATGATGGCGCGCTTCGCCGAGCGGTTCGAGCTGCTCGACACCGGCGGCAAGCCGGCGCGGGAGATGTTTTCGGCCGATGAGCTCGGCGGCATCCGCGCGGTGCTCACCGCCGGCGGCACGCCGCTGGGCGCGGAGGCGATGGACCTGTTTCCGAAGCTCGGCGCCATCGTCTGCTACGGCACTGGCTATGACGGTGTTGACCTGAAGGCCGCTGCTGCCCGCAACGTCGCGGTCGGACATAGCCCGGGTGCCAATGCGGCCTCGGTCGCCGACATCGCGATGACCCTGATGCTCGCGACGACGCGGCGAATCCTGGTTGCCGACCAGTACGTCCGCAGCGGCAATTGGGCGGCGTCAAAGCCCTCGCCGATGATGCGCCCGCAGGCCGGGATGCCGGGCCGCCGCATCGGCGTCTACGGCATGGGCGAGATCGGCCGCAAGATCGCAGCGCGCTGCGCATCCTTCGAGAGCGAAATCGGCTATTTCAGCCGCAGCAAATACGAGCTGCCCTATCAATATTTCCCGACGCTAGAGGCGCTGGCCGACTGGTGCAGCGTGCTGATGATTGCGGTCCGGGCAGGAGCCGAGACCCAGCATGCCGTCAGCGCCGACATCCTCAAGCGACTCGGGGCGGACGGCTATGTCGTCAACATCTCCCGCGGCTCGGTGATCGACGAGAAAGCCCTGGTGGTGGCGCTCACCGAGAGGACGATCGCCGGCGCGGGTCTCGACGTGTACGACAAGGAACCGCACGCCCCGGACGCGCTGACGGCGCTGCCCAACGTCGTGTTCGCCCCCCATATCGGCGGCCACACCCTGGAATCGCACGTCGCCATGCAGAACTGCGTGCTGGCGAACCTGTCCGCGTTTTTCGAGGGCAAGCCACTGCCTTACGGGGTCAAATGAGCCTGAATCGGCCCTTGTCGGCCCGGGTCAAGCGCCTGCGGCAACGGATTGGAACTGGTGTGAATTTTGCTCTTGGCAAGCAGGCCCCGAGCGGTTAAAGAACCGCTTCCGGACGTGCCGGCCTCGGCTGGCGCGTTCGTGCACGCATTCCGAAAACAAGCGATGGAGATCATTCCTTTTCAGGGCGTCCGCGAGGATTTGCCGGAAAAGGAGGGAAACCCGTCGGGTGTGGGATGCGGGCAGAGGTCGGGCGGTTCGCCGGCTGACCTTGTCCTGTCCAAGACTGCAGGCGCCCGCGGGGAATTTCGATTTCTCAACGGCTTAATCGCATGGCCTGCATAGACGGGTGAAGACCGGATTTCACGTCGTGGCCACCTTAGGGTCGGTTGCGGAATGGGTTTGGTTCGGACCTCGACACGCCGTGGGCTCCAGCGAGCTCCCGGAGGGCAGGCTTTGAATTGTCGTCTTGCCCGGCGTGTCCGATGGGTTTGGCCCTGAGGTTCAGGTTTGGGCGGGACGATGGGTGCAACCCGGCGGTCCCGCTTTCGCGATGACCGCCAACCGGAAAGAGCTTGCTGTGGAACGAGCGGCAAAAAAGGAAGCGGTCGAACAGCTCAATGGGGTCTTCAAGACCACGAGCGTCGCGGTCGTTGCCCAATATTCCGGCCTGACCGTTGCCCAGATGCAGAAGCTGCGCTCGCAGATGAAGCAGGCTGGCGCCTCGGTGAAGGTCTCGAAGAACCGTCTCGCCAAAATTGCTCTTGAAGGCACTGACGTCGTTGCCATCGGCCCCATGCTGAAGGGACCGACCGTGATCGCCACCTCGGACGATCCGGTAGCGGCGCCAAAGGTCGCCGTCGAATTCGCCAAGGCGAACGAAAAGTTCGTCATCATTGGCGGTTCGATGGGAACGACCGTCCTGAATGTCGACGGCGTGAAGGCTCTTGCCTCGCTGCCGTCGCTTGACGAACTGCGCGCCAAGATCGTCGGCCTGCTTGTGGCCCCGGCGACCAAGATCGCTCAGCTCGCCAACGCGCCCGCGGGCAAGCTCGCGCGCGTCATCCAGGCTTATGCCTCAAAGGGCGAAGCGGCCTGACGCCCTTCGCAAAACTCAAACCCGAACCAGACTTACATTCAAGGAAACTGAACAATGGCTGACCTGCAGAAGATCGTTGACGACCTCTCGAGCCTCACCGTGCTCGAAGCTGCCGAACTCGCGAAGCTCCTCGAAGAGAAGTGGGGCGTTTCGGCTGCCGCGGCTGTCGCCGTGGCTGGCCCAGCTGGTGGTGGCGCCGCCGCCGCTCCGGCCGAAGAGAAGACCGAGTTCACGGTCGTTCTTGCCGCCGCCGGCGACAAGAAGATCGAGGTCATCAAGGAAGTCCGCGCCATCACCGGCCTGGGCCTGAAGGAAGCAAAGGACCTCGTCGAGGGCGCGCCGAAGCCTGTCAAGGAAGGCGTGAACAAGGACGAAGCCGAGAAGCTCAAGGCCCAGCTCGAGAAGGCTGGCGCGAAGGTCGAGCTCAAGTAAGCAGCGCTTACTGGCACGAGATCCCGGTCAGCATCATCGCAACCGGGATCTCGGTCCACTCCCTGAAAGGGTGGGCCAGATGCAAAAGGCGTGCGACGGAACGACCGGACGCAGGCCGAACACGAAAAAGTGTGGGGATTTGAGGGTTTGTCCCTCGAATCTGCACTAATGTCGCCCCATATCGGGTCGGCAGCACGAAAGCGCGGTGGGCAGGGATGCCGCATTCCCTGTAAGCCGTTGGGAGAGCAAGCTATTTCGGGCTTTTGCAGTCCGTGAAGAGGTTGGTTGTGACGGGCGGGCGCGCTCCTGCGCCCCGCGCGTCGTTTTGCGTTTTGAAGGTCTGAAGAACAGATTCAGGACATTCCTGCCTGAAACTGAGTCTCCGGCCCCGAAGACGGGTTCGAAAAATTCAACCCGGGGAGCGGCGGTCGCCGCGTTCCGGAGGGCGCGCCCAAATCGGGCGACGAAAATGAGAGGCCACGATGGCGCAGCAGACATTCACCGGTCGCAAACGCGTTCGCAAGTTCTTCGGACACATCAAGGAAGTGGCCGAGATGCCGAACCTCATCGAGGTTCAGAAGGCGTCCTATGACCAGTTCCTGATGGTCGACGAGCCCCAGGGCGGGCGGTCGGACGAGGGCTTGCAGGCGGTGTTCCGCTCGGTGTTCCCGATCTCCGACTTCTCGGGCACCTCGATGCTGGAATTCGTCCGCTACGAGTTCGAGCCGCCGAAATACGACGTCGACGAGTGCCGCCAGCGCGGCATGACCTTCGCGGCCCCCCTCAAGGTGACGCTGCGCCTCATCGTGTTCGATATCGACGAGGAAACCGGCGCGAAGTCGGTCAAGGACATCAAGGAGCAGGACGTCTATATGGGCGATATCCCGCTCATGACGATGAACGGCACCTTCATCGTCAACGGCACCGAGCGCGTCATCGTCTCGCAGATGCACCGTTCGCCGGGCGTGTTCTTCGATCACGACAAGGGCAAGACCCATTCGTCGGGCAAGCTGCTGTTCGCCGCCCGCGTGATCCCGTATCGCGGCTCCTGGCTCGACATCGAGTTCGACGCCAAGGACATCGTCTATGCGCGTATCGACCGTCGCCGCAAGCTTCCGGTGACGTCGCTGATGTTCGCGCTCGGTCTCGACGGCGAGGCGATCCTCAGCACCTTCTACAAGAAGATCCAGTACAAGCGGATCAAGGAAGGCTGGCGCGTTCCGTTCGACGCCAATCGTTTCCGCGGCTACTCGACCATCAACGACCTGATCGACGCCGATACCGGCAAGGTTGTGCTCGAAGCCGGCAAGAAGCTCACCGTGCGCGGTGCGCGTCAGATGCAGGAGAAGGGCCTGAAGGCGCTGCGTCTGTCGGATGCGGAGCTCGTCGGCAACTACATCGCCGAGGACCTCGTCAATCCCAAGACCGGCGAGATCCACGCGGAAGCCGGTGAAGAGATCACCGACAAGTCGATGAAGGCTCTCAACGAGCAGGGCTACAAGGAGCTGCCGCTGCTCGACATCGACCATGTCAATGTCGGCGCCTACATCCGCAACACGCTCTCGGCCGACAAGAACATGACGCGTGAGGACGCGCTGTTCGACATCTACCGCGTGATGCGTCCGGGCGAGCCGCCGACGCTGGATTCGGCGCAGGCGATGTTCCAGTCGCTGTTCTTCGACGCCGAGCGCTACGACCTCTCGGCGGTCGGCCGCGTCAAGATGAACATGCGCCTCGACCTCGATGCGCCCGACACCCAGCGCACGCTGCGCAAGGAAGACATCCTCTCCGTCATCAAGACGCTGGTGGATTTGCGCGACGGCAAGGGCGAGATCGACGACATCGACCATCTCGGCAACCGCCGCGTGCGTTCGGTCGGCGAGCTCATGGAGAACCAGTACCGCATCGGCTTGCTCCGCATGGAGCGCGCGATCAAGGAGCGCATGTCTTCGGTCGACATCGACACGGTCATGCCGCAGGACCTGATCAACGCCAAGCCGGCGGCCGCCGCCGTGCGCGAGTTCTTCGGCTCCTCGCAGCTCTCGCAGTTCATGGACCAGACCAACCCGCTGTCGGAGATCACCCACAAGCGCCGCCTGTCGGCACTTGGACCGGGCGGTCTGACCCGCGAGCGCGCCGGCTTCGAGGTGCGCGACGTGCATCCGACGCATTACGGCCGCATCTGCCCGATCGAGACGCCGGAAGGCCCGAACATCGGCCTGATCAACTCGCTCGCGACCTTCGCGCGCGTGAACAAGTACGGCTTCGTCGAGACGCCTTACCGCAAGGTCAAGGACGGCCGCGTCACCGACGAGGTCGTGTACCTCTCGGCGATGGAAGAGGGCCGCTACACGGTCGCGCAGGCCAACGTGCCGCTCGACCCGAAGGGCCGCTTCACCGAAGATCTCGTGGTCTGCCGTCACGCCGGCGAAGTCTTGCCGGTGACCCCGGACAAGGTCGACTACATGGACGTGTCGCCGAAGCAGCTCGTTTCGGTCGCGGCCGCGCTGATCCCGTTCCTCGAGAACGACGACGCCAACCGCGCGCTGATGGGCTCGAACATGCAGCGCCAGGCGGTGCCGCTGGTTCGCGCCGAAGCGCCGTTCGTCGGCACCGGCATGGAAGGCGTGGTTGCGCGTGACTCGGGTGCTGCGATCGCGGCGCGCCGTTCGGGCGTGATCGACCAGATCGACGCAACCCGCGTCGTGATCCGCGCCACCGAAGATCTCGATCCGACCAAGTCGGGCGTCGATATCTACCGGCTGATGAAGTACCAGCGCTCCAACCAGTCGACCTGCATCAACCAGCGTCCGCTGGTGAAGGTCGGCGACATCGTCAAGAAGGGCGACATCATCGCCGACGGTCCGTCGACCGATCTCGGCGAGCTCGCGCTCGGCCGGAACGTGCTCGTCGCGTTCATGCCGTGGAACGGCTACAACTTCGAGGACTCGATCCTGCTCTCCGAGCGGATCGTGAAGGAAGACGTGTTTACCTCAATTCATATCGAAGAATTCGAGGTGATGGCCCGCGACACCAAGCTCGGACCCGAGGAAATCACCCGCGACATTCCGAACGTCTCGGAAGAAGCGCTGAAGAACCTCGACGAAGCCGGCATCGTGTACATCGGCGCGGAAGTGCGCGCCGGCGACATCCTGGTCGGCAAGATCACGCCGAAGGGCGAAAGCCCGATGACGCCGGAGGAAAAGCTCCTGCGCGCCATCTTCGGCGAAAAGGCTTCCGACGTCCGCGACACCTCGCTGCGCGTTCCTCCGGGCGTGCAGGGCACCATCGTCGAAGTGCGCGTGTTCAACCGGCACGGCGTCGACAAGGACGAGCGTGCGCTGGCGATCGAGCGGGAAGAGATCGAGCGTCTGGCCAAGGACCGCGACGACGAGCAGGCGATCCTGGACCGCAACGTCTACAACCGCCTTGCTGAGCTGCTCGAAGGACGGCAGGGCATCGCCGGTCCGAAGGGCTTCAAGAAGGACACCAAGATCACCCGTGCGGTGCTCGAGGAGTACCCGAAGTCGCAGTGGTGGCTGTTCGCTTCGCCGAACGACAAGCTGATGGCCGAGATCGAGGCCATGCGGAAGCAGTACGACGAGTCGAAGAAGGGGCTTGAACAGCGCTTCCTCGACAAGGTCGAAAAGCTTCAGCGCGGTGACGAATTGCCGCCCGGTGTGATGAAGATGGTCAAGGTCTTCGTCGCGGTGAAGCGCAAGATCCAGCCCGGCGACAAGATGGCCGGCCGCCACGGCAACAAGGGCGTGGTGTCGAAGATCGTGCCGATCGAGGACATGCCGTTCCTCGAAGACGGTACGCATGCCGACATCGTGCTCAATCCGCTCGGCGTGCCCTCGCGCATGAACGTCGGACAGATCCTCGAGACCCATCTCGGCTGGGCATGTGCCGGCCTCGGCAAGCGTATCGGCCAGACGGTCGATGCCTATTTGTCGAAGCAGGACATCAGGCCGCTGAAGGAAACCTTGAAGAAGGTCTACGGCGAGGACGAGACGATCAAGTCGCTCAACGACAACGAGTTGATCGAGCTCGGCCACAATCTGAGCCGCGGCGTTCCGATCGCGACGCCGGTGTTCGACGGCGCCAAGGAAGCCGACATCGAGGAGATGCTGAAGCTTGCCGGTCTCGACGCTTCGGGCCAGTCGACCGTCTATGACGGCCGCACCGGCGATGCCTTCGACCGCAAGGTGACGGTGGGCTACATCTACATGCTCAAGCTGCACCATCTCGTCGACGACAAGATCCACGCGCGTTCGATCGGTCCGTACTCGCTCGTTACCCAGCAGCCGCTGGGCGGCAAGGCGCAGTTCGGCGGCCAGCGCTTCGGCGAAATGGAAGTGTGGGCGCTCGAGGCTTACGGCGCGGCGTACACGCTCCAGGAGATGCTGACCGTGAAGTCGGACGACGTCGCCGGCCGTACCAAGGTGTACGAGGCGATCGTGCGTGGCGACGACACCTTCGAGGCCGGTATTCCGGAATCGTTCAACGTGCTGGTCAAGGAAATGCGCTCGCTCGGCCTCAACGTCGACCTGCACAATTCCAAGGTCGGACCGGGGACGGCGGAAGCGGCCGAGTAAGACGACCCTCATGCCCGGCCTGAACGGCCGGGCATCGGTGCCCAGTCCTGGAGTCGCGAGGGCAGGGCGCCCCGCATAGTGATTTTCGAATTTGCTGCCGGAGGCGACCGGCACGCGAGGAGAAGACGATGAACCAAGAAATTATGAATCTCTTTAATCCGACGACGCCGGCTCAGGTCTTCGACCAGATCCGGATCTCGATCGCGAGCCCCGAGAAGATTCTGTCCTGGTCGTACGGCGAGATCAAGAAGCCGGAAACCATCAACTACCGTACCTTCAAGCCCGAGCGCGATGGCCTGTTCTGCGCCCGCATCTTTGGGCCCATCAAGGACTACGAGTGCTTGTGCGGCAAGTACAAGCGCATGAAGTACAAGGGCATCATCTGCGAGAAGTGCTCGGTCGAGGTCACGCTGTCGCGCGTCCGGCGCGAGCGCATGGGCCATATCGAGCTCGCAGCCCCCGTCGCCCACATCTGGTTCCTGAAGTCGCTGCCCTCGCGCATCGGCCTCCTGCTCGACATGACGTTGAAGGATCTCGAGCGGATCCTCTATTTCGAATATTACGTGGTGCTCGAGCCGGGCCTCACCGCGCTGAAGGACCGTCAGCTCTTGTCCGAAGACGAGTATCTGAAGGCGCAGGACGAATACGGCCAGGATTCCTTCACCGCCATGATCGGCGCGGAAGCGATCCGCGAGCTGCTCAAGGGCATGGATCTCGAGAAGCTCGAGCTGACCTTGCGCGCAGAGATGCAGGAGACCGACTCCGACATCAAGCACAAGAAGCTCGCCAAGCGCCTGAAGATCGTGGAAGCGTTCCGCCACTCCGGCAACAAGCCGGAATGGATGATCATGACCGTGGTCCCGGTGATTCCGCCGGACCTGCGTCCGCTGGTGCCGCTGGATGGCGGCCGCTTCGCGACCTCGGACCTCAACGACCTGTACCGCCGCGTCATCAACCGCAACAACCGCTTGAAGCGGCTGATGGAGCTGCGCGCGCCGGACATCATCATCCGCAACGAGAAGCGCATGCTTCAGGAGGCCGTCGACGCGCTGTTCGACAACGGCCGCCGCGGCCGCGTCATCACCGGCGCCAACAAGCGTCCGCTGAAGTCGCTCGCCGACATGCTCAAGGGCAAGCAGGGCCGGTTCCGTCAGAACCTGCTCGGCAAGCGCGTCGACTATTCGGGCCGTTCGGTGATCGTGGTCGGTCCCGAGCTGCGCCTGCATCAGTGCGGCCTGCCGAAGAAGATGGCGCTCGAGCTGTTCAAGCCGTTCATCTACTCGCGGCTTGACGCCAAGGGCCTGTCCACCACCGTGAAGCAGGCCAAGAAGCTGGTCGAGAAGGAGCGGCCCGAGGTCTGGGACATCCTGGACGAGGTCATCCGCGAGCATCCCGTGCTGCTCAACCGCGCACCGACGCTGCATCGCCTCGGCATCCAGGCGTTCGAGCCCGTGCTGATCGAGGGCAAGGCGATCCAGCTCCACCCGCTGGTCTGCGCCGCGTTCAACGCCGACTTCGACGGCGACCAGATGGCCGTGCACGTCCCGCTGTCGCTCGAAGCGCAGCTGGAAGCGCGCGTCCTGATGATGTCGACCAACAACATCCTGCATCCGGCGAACGGCCAGCCGATCATCGTGCCGTCGCAGGACATCGTGCTCGGTCTCTACTACGTCTCCATCATGCGCGAAGGCCTGCCCGGCGAGGGCAAGATCTTCGGCGAGATGGCGGAGCTCGAGCACGCGCTGCACGCGAAGGTCATCCACCTCCACACCAAGATCAAGTACCGGTGGGAAGGCATCGACGAGACCGGCAAGATCTCCAAGCGCTGGATCGAGACCACCGCTGGCCGCGTCATGCTGGGCAATTTGCTGCCGAAGAACCCGCGCGTTCCGTACGAGATCATCAACAAGCTGATGACCAAGCGCGAGATCTCCGGCGTCATCGACCAGGTCTACCGCCACTGCGGTCAGAAGGAGACGGTGATCTTCTGCGACCGCATCATGGCGCTCGGCTTCTACAACGCGTTCAAGGCCGGCATCTCGTTCGGCAAGGACGACATGGTCGTGCCGCACTCCAAGTGGAAGATCGTCGACACCACACGTACGCTGGCGAAGGATTTCGAGCAGCAGTACAACGACGGTCTGATCACCCATGGCGAGAAGTACAACAAGGTCGTCGACGCCTGGTCGAAGGCCACGGAAGAAATCGCCAAGGCGATGATGAAGGAGATTTCCTCGACCAAGAAGACGGCGAGCGGGGCGGATGCCGACATCAACTCGATCTACATGATGGCTCACTCCGGTGCCCGCGGTTCGCCGGCCCAGATGCGCCAGCTCGCCGGCATGCGCGGCCTGATGGCCAAGCCGTCTGGCGAGATCATCGAGACGCCGATCATCTCGAACTTCAAGGAAGGCCTCTCGGTGCTCGAGTACTTCAACTCGACCCACGGCGCCCGCAAGGGCCTCGCGGACACCGCGTTGAAGACTGCGAACTCCGGCTACCTGACCCGTCGTCTCGTCGACGTCGCGCAGGATTGCATCATCACGCAGGACGATTGCGGCACCAAGCTCGGCATCAAGATGCGCGCCATCGTCGATGCCGGCACCGTGGTCGCTTCGCTCGGCTCGCGCATCCTCGGACGCACGGCCTGCGAAGACGTGCGTGACAGCACGGGCAAGGTGATCTTCAAGCGCGGTACGCTGATGGAAGAGAGCCATCTGGATGCCATTCATCAGGGCGGCGTCCAGGAGGTGAAGATCCGCTCGGCGCTGACCTGCGAGCTCGTCAACGGCATCTGCGGCAAGTGCTACGGCCGCGATCTCGCTCGCGGCACGCCGGTCAACCACGGCGAAGCGGTCGGGGTCATCGCGGCCCAGTCGATCGGCGAGCCGGGCACCCAGCTCACCATGCGTACCTTCCACATCGGCGGTGCGGCGCAGCTGAACGAGCAATCTTTCGTCGAATCCAACTTCGACGGCAAGATCGTGATCAGGAATAAGGCCATCGCCCGCAACAGCGACGGCCACCTGGTTGCGATGGTTCGCAACATGGTGATCGCGATCGTCGATGCCGACGGCACCGAGCGTGCGACGCACCGTATTCAGTACGGTTCGCGCCTGCACGTCGACGAGGGCGACATGGTCAAGCGCGGCCAGCGTATCGTCGAATGGGATCCCTACACCCGTCCGCTCCTCACCGAGGTCGAAGGCACCATCGGCTTCGAGGATCTGGTCGAGGGACAGTCGATCTCGGAAACGCTCGACGAGGCCACCGGTATTGCCAAGCGCGTGGTCATCGACTGGCGCTCGATGCGCGGCGGCGGGGACCTGCGTCCCGCCATCGTGATCAAGGGCAAGGACGGCAAGGTGCTCAAGCTCGCCCGTGGCGGCGATGCTCGCTACATGCTGTCGGTCGACGGCATTCTGTCGGTCGATGTCGGAGCCAAGGTCCAGGCGGGCGACATTCTCGCCCGTGTCTCGACCGAAAGCGCCAAGACGCGCGACATCACCGGCGGTCTGCCGCGGGTGGCGGAACTGTTCGAGGCTCGGCGTCCGAAGGATGCGGCGATCATCGCCGAAATCGCGGGCACCATCCGGTTTGGGCGCGACTACAAGAACAAGCGTCGCATCTCGATCGAGCCGATGGACAAGACCGACGAGGCGCGCGAGTACCTGATCCCGAAGGGCAAGCACATCCACCTTCAGGACGGCGACGTCGTCGAAAAGGGCGACTTCATCGTGGAAGGCAACCCGGCGCCGCACGACATTCTGGCGGTCAAGGGCATCGAGGAACTCGCGGCCTATCTGGTCAACGAGATCCAGGAGGTCTACCGGCTCCAGGGCGTGCTCATCAACGACAAGCACATCGAGGTGATCGTCCGGCAGATGCTCCAGAAGGTGGAAGTCACCGACCAGGGCGACACGGACATGATCTCGGGTGAGCAGATCGACAAGATCGAGTTCGACCAGATCAACGCGAAGGCCAAGGAAGAGGGCAAGAAGATCGCCACGGGGACGCCGGTTCTGCTCGGCATCACCAAGGCCAGCCTTCAGACCCGCTCCTTCTTCTCGGCGGCCTCGTTCCAGGAGACCACCCGCGTCCTCACGGAAGCGGCGGTCAACGGCAAGGTCGATCCGCTCGAAGGCCTCAAGGAGAACGTCATCGTCGGTCGGCTGATTCCGGCAGGCACCGGCGCCTCCATGGCGAAGATCCGCGAAGTCGCGGTGAAGCGCGACAAGATGATCCTCGACGAGCGCGAGAAGCAGGCGGCCGTCGTGCCGCCGGCGCCGGAAGTGGAGCCGATGGCGCTGCCACCTGCGGAATGATCATTCATCCGTAGGAATACCGAGGACACTGAAAAGGCCGGCGCAAGCCGGCCTTTTTGCTGCTTTGTTTCCCTTTTGCGGTGCAGGATCAACCTTTGTTCATCTTTCCTTCAGGCGCAAAAGCGCTTCTGCTAGGAGAGCTTAGACCGGTGGTCCCGTGAAAGGGGCGGGCCGGAGACCACGGAATTCTCATGCTTGATCTCGCAATCGTAGGCGGCGGCCCCGGTGGGCTGATGAGCGCTTGGTATTTGAAGCGCAAGCTCGGCGACCTCTGCCGCGTCACCATCTACGAGGCATCCGACCGGCTCGGCGGCAAGATCGTCACGCGCAAATTCGATTCCGCGCCCGCGATGTACGAGGCCGGCGTTGCCGAGATCTACGACTACTCGATGACCGGGCCGGATCCGTTGCGCGAGTTGATCCAGCATTTCGGCTTGCAGACCATTCCGATGGATGCCGAGCAGGTGCAGTTCGGCGGCGAGCTCCTCAACGACGTCGCGGGCATGCGTCGCAAATATGGTGCCAAGACCGCGGCTGCGATTGAGGCGTTCCGTAAGCGCTGCGCCGAGGCGATGACGCCGATCGAGTATTACGAGGGCGTCGGCGCGCACGACAACGAGAATCCCTGGGCCTACAAGACCGCCGAACAGGTGCTCGACGAGGAGGTCGAGGACGAGACCGCAAAACGATTCTTCAAGGTGATGGCGCGTTCGGACCTCGCGACCGAGAGCCACAACACCAACGGTCTCAACGCGCTCAAGAACTACCTGATGGATGTCGACGGCTATATCGGCCTCTATTCCATCCAGAACGGTAACGAGCAGCTCATCGAGTGCCTCCAGTCGGAGGTCAATGCCGACATCCAGCTCAATCACCGAATCCTCACGGTCGGCAAGGCGCCGACCGGTCGCTATCAACTCAAGATGATGAACGGCAAGGGGCCAGAGACGCGCGACTTCGACCTTGTGCTGGTCTGTCTGCCGCATTCCTGGCTCGGAACCGTCGGCTGGGAGGGCGAACAGCTCCGCAAGTCGATGGTCAAGCACGTCTCGTACTTCGACCGTCCTGCGCACTATTTGCGGGTCTCGATTCTGTTCGGCACGCCGTTCTGGGGCGACAAGATCGCCGGCGCCTGGTTCATGTCGGAGGCCTTTGGCGGTTGCTGCGTCTATAACGAGGGCGCGCGCCATGATGTGGGCAAGCACGGCGTGCTGAACTGGCTGATTCCGGGCTCCGACGCGCTGGCGTTCGCGAATCTCTCCGACCAGGAGCTGATCGATGCCGCGCTGAAATCGCTGCCGGCATCGCTCGGCGATGCACGCGCGCATTTCATGGAAGGCAAGATCCACCGCTGGTTGTCGTCAGTGAACGCGATTCCGGGCGGCTTGCCCGTGCGCGACGTCATGACCAATCACCGCCCCGAGCCGAAGGAACATCCCGGAATCGTGGTGGTCGGCGACTATCTGTTCGACTCGACGCTGAACGGCCTGCTCGATTCCTCGGACGCGGCGACTGACATCATCTTGACCGAGATGATGCGCCTGCGCCGCGAGCGTTCGCAGGACGACAAGCCGCTCTCGGACAAGATCGATCGCGATTATTTTGACAATTATCGCGGCCAGGGTCCTTACAGCGAAGTGTGGCAACACTTCACCGATCCCGACTATCTCACAAAACTGATCGGCATCGTCTGGGGCAAAACCAAAGGCACGAAGCTCTTGATCGCGGGCTCGGCCAGCGGCGAGCTTGTCGGCGCGCTGCGTGACCGCGGTATCGATGCCTTCGGCATCGAGAACAACCGCACCATTCACGCCAGAACGCCGAAGGCGCTGAAGAAGTACAACAAGCTCGGTTCGATCACCGCCATGCCGTTCAAAGACGGTGCGTTCGACTTCGTGTTCGAGACCAGCCTCTGCCATGTTTCCCCGAAGCAGGTGGTCCGTGCGATCAGGGAGCTGAACCGTGTGGTCAAGACCGGGCTCGTGTTCGGCTCGATCACCTCGGACATGGCGCCGGCACTGATCGACCGCTACGACCTTCTGCGCGGCGTCAAGAAGCTCGGCACCTGGTGGGAATGGTCCGAACTGTTCTTCGGCAACGGCTTCGAGCTGTCGATGCACCGCAAGGACTGCACCGACGCGCTCTGGGAGACGACGCTCGCCGCCAACAAGGGCCCGGGCCAGTGGTACGCCGACGCCGATTCGTTGCGCTATTCCTTTTTCGACAAGGTCGAGGACGAGGAAGACGACTAGCCGCCTGAAGCGGACGCCTTCGCCAATTGTTTTGCCGAATTCATCCTGATCGCATAGAATCGATGCAATAGCGGTTTCCGCTATTTCCTTCTTTCTCTGCGGTCATGCCGGCCGTCAGCATCGGTTGGTTTCATGGCGTCCAAGCCCCTCCCGCCCGACAAACAGAAGCTCGCCGCGGAAGAGGCGGCCGAGCTCGACGATAAGCTCGTCCCTATCGCCAAGCCGGACCTCGAAGACGACGAGGACGATGAAGACGAGGAGGATGGCGGGCTGGAGCTCGATGACGACGATGAGGACGAGGATCTCGTCGTCTTTACCGCGCGCGAGGCCGCCGGCGCGCTCGCGACTATCCTGGGCTTCGTCAAACCCTTCCTGGTCAATTACAAGCAGATGCTGTCCTTCGTGGCGTTTGGCGTCTTCGTCGAGACGCTATTCAACGTCATCATGCCGCTCAGCCTGAAGTACCTGATCGACGACGCGCTCGGCGAGGAGGATTTCCAGGCGCTGTACAAGATCCTCGGCGTGCTCGCGGTCGCGGGCATCTTCACCTCGATCGTCGCGGTCTGGTACGAGCGCTGGGATGCGCGGCTCGCGGCGTGCATCATCTCCGACGTCCGCAAACGGCTGTTCGAGCACGTCCAGGACCTGCCGGCGGCCTATTTCGGCCGCACCAAGCGCGGCGAGATCCTGTCGCGCTTCTCCGTTGACCTCGCGGCCTTCGAGGGCTCGGTCAAGACCTTCGCCAACAGCGCGGCATTGCCGTTCCTGGAGTTGATCGCGGGAATCATCCTCATGGTGTTCCTGAACTGGCAGCTCGCGGCGGTTGCGCTGCTGGTGTTCCCGATCACGCTGATCGGTCCCCGTATGCTCACGCCAAAGGCTGTTCAGGCGAATTACGAGCAGAAGCTCAATGAGTCCGCGCTGCTCGGGATGGTGCAGGAGAACGTGGCGGCGCAGGCCGTGATCAAGGCGTTCAGCCTGCAACGCCGGATGTTCGGCTTCTTCAAATTTCGCAACGACGAGACGCGAAACAGGATGGCCTCGGCGGCGTTCCTGTCGACCATGGTAGAGCGGACGGTCACCATCTCGGTGCTGCTCTTGCATCTCGTCGTGCTCGCGATCGGCGCATATCTGGCGACAAAGGGTCAGATCACCATCGGCACCTTCGTCACCTTCGAGAGCGCGTTCTGGGAGGTGTCCTACAACATCGCCCATGTGATGCACTTCATCCCCGTGTCGATCTCCTCGGCAGCCGCGATTCGTCACATGCAGGAGCTGCTCGACGAGCCCACGCGCAGCGCCGATCGTGCCGGCGCGCCCGATCTGCCCCGCATCACCAACGACATCACCTTCGACCACGTGACGTTCCAGTACGAAGGCAGCCAGACGCCGGTGCTGGACAATCTCAGCCTCAAGCTCAATGTCGGCAAGCGCATTGCCGTCGTCGGTCCCTCGGGCTCCGGCAAAAGCACGCTGCTGAATCTGATCCTGCGGCTCTATGTGCCGGACGAGGGGCGGGTCACCATCGACGGCGTCGACGTCCGCAAGGTGACGCTGGATTCGCTGCGCCGGAGCATGGCGGTGGTGTTCCAGGAGAACATGCTGTTCAACATGTCGATCCGGGAGAACATACGGCTCGGCAAGGAGGGCGCGACCGACGAGGAGGTGGAGGAGGCGGCCAAGAAGGCCGAGATCCACCGCTACATCATGAGCCTGCCGCAGCGATATGACACGCCGGTGGGCGAGCGCGGCGATACCTTGTCGGGCGGCCAGCGCCAGCGCATTGCGATCGCGCGGGCGGTCATCCGTAATCCTTCCGTGCTGCTGCTGGACGAAGCCACTTCGGCGCTCGACCAGACTACGGAAGCCGCAATCAACCGCACGCTGCTGAAGGTTGCCAAGGGCCGCACCATGATCTGGTCGACCCACCGCCTGACCTCGGTGGTCGAGATGGACGAGATCATCGTGATTTCAGGGGGCAGGGCGATCGAGCGCGGCTCGCATGCCGAGCTGCTCGCCAAGAACGGCACCTATCGCAAGCTGTGGAACGACCAGATCCATCAACCGCATGGCGCGCCGGCTCACGTCGACGAGGACAGCGAGGATGAAGACGACCTCGACGAGGACGATGAGGAGGAGTGACCGAGGAAGTTCGGCTCCAGATCGAAGGCTCCTCCAAGCGGCCGCAATAGCCCCTGAACCGACCAGGCAATGAAGCGTGCCCAGCGCTGCGCCGTCCAATAGGGGCTCGTCGCAATCGAGACCGAGCGGAAGTCGAACGCCTTCGCCGCCGACCAATCGTCGCACGCCCGCTTGACCGGATCTGCGTAGAAGGTGGCGATCTTGCTTGTGTCCATGCCGTCGGAGGCCAGCCACTGCGGGATGTAGAGGTTGCAGAGCCGCTCGACGTCGGTGAAGACCTTGTCGCAGCCGGTGCCGGCGGCAGGGCAGGAGGTCGAGAAGGCATCGCCCACCAGCACGAGGCCGGGTTGGCCGCTGGCATCGTTCACATAGAGATCGACCGGGCGGATTTTCAGCTCACCGGGAATGTCGAATCGTCCGGTGATGCGCTTGAGCCGTGGCAGCGCGGCGTTCAACGTCTCGGCGGGCGCGCGGCGCAGCTCAACCAGCCAGGGATCGTCGAAGCTGCGGTAGACGAACAGATTGGCGCGCATCCGCGTCCCGATCGGAAAAAGCGTGAGATAGGGGATGCGGTCGCTCGGCCGTTCCGAGAAATAGGTCAGCGCCGGGAAGTCGAACGAGTCCCGTCCCGCGGGCACCACGTCGAACCCGATCGAAATCGAATGGCAGGCACTGACGACTTTTCGGGCGATTCCCAGCTGGTGGCGCAGGCCGACATTGAGTCCGTTGGCGAGCACGACCAGTCGGGCGGAGACCATCTCGTCGTTGGACAGAGTGACCTTCTGCCGCTCCGTACTTGTCTCGACCGAGACGGCCTTGGCGCAGACGCGCTCGACACCGGCAGGAATTTCGTCGCGGACAGCGTTGACGAGGGAATCGTAGAGGATGTTGAACTGCCGGCTTGGCGCCTTGTCGAGAAGGCGGCCAAAGCGCGCGATCCAGTTCTCACCCACAAAGGTCGCGCGGCGCAGCACCGATTCGGCGATTCCCGTCTGCAAGAATCGCCCGACCTGCACGTGGCCGCTGAGTTTTTCGACTCGAAAGTCCGCAGAATAGCTCTCATGCGGATCGATCAGGATGGTCGAAATGCCGCTACGGCCGAGCATCGCGGCGGCGGTCGAGCCGGACAATCCCCCGCCGATAATGGCAATGTCGGTGTACCGCATGGTGCCAATCCCTGCCCAAGGCGGTACATTGGCGCCCCAACAGGAAAGAAAGCCTTAGCCAAAGGTCATAAAAGTATATTTAACCCGGGTATAAATTGGATTCGAGGTGGCGGAACGCGCTCTTCATTTCCATGTCGCGAAGGCGCAGCGAGCGGCCCAGGAAGCGATTTCGGCAGGCGCGGGAAGCGCTTCTGACTGACGTTTCGCCTTGACTTGACCGACTCCCACTTATAGAACCCCCTCACTTAACGACAGGCGGTGAGCATCGCCAACGTCGGAACGGGCCACCTGTTTGATCCCCTGGGATCACCAAGACAGGCACCAACCTCGACGAATGCCGCTCAAACGCTGTCGATCATAGCTAGGCAATGCCAGTGCGATTTTAGGTCTCGTGAGCATGTTCTCTCGAGATCGAATTCGGATGCATGACCTCGGTGCGCGGGCCGCAGCTTCAAGCTGACCGGTTCAACTACTGCGGTCCTCTGTGGCGTCGAAGCGCTTTCCGCCCGTTAATGGGTGGTTGGCGCGATTTCGCTTTGTGCGGATTGTTCCGCGCAAGGTGGCCTCGTCGGGCGGGTAGCTCGAAAGAATTTGCGGACCCGGTGACGGGCCGCGGCAGAACACAAAGGGTAATGCCAGGATGCCGACGATCAACCAGCTGATCGCTCAACCGCGGGAAGTGCAGAAGTCGCGCAAGAAGGTGCCGGCGCTGCAGCAGTCGCCGCAGAAGCGCGGTGTTTGCACGCGCGTTTACACCACGACCCCGAAGAAGCCGAACTCGGCGCTTCGTAAGGTTGCCAAGGTGCGCCTGACCAACGGCTTCGAGGTGATCGGCTACATCCCCGGTGAGGGCCATAACCTCCAGGAGCACTCGGTGGTCATGATCCGCGGCGGTCGCGTCAAGGACTTGCCCGGCGTGCGCTACCACATCCTCCGCGGCGTCCTGGATACCCAGGGCGTCAAGAACCGTAAGCAGCGCCGTTCGAAGTACGGCGCCAAGCGTCCGAAGTAAGCGGGAACCAGGTCCATGTCTCGTCGCCATTCTGCCGAAAAGCGCGAAGTCCTTCCCGATCCGAAGTTCGGGAATATCATCGTCACGAAGTTCATGAATTCGGTGATGTACGCCGGAAAGAAGTCGGTCGCCGAAGGCATCGTCTACGGCGCGTTCGGCCTCATCGAAAGCAAGACCAAGCAGAACCCGCTCGGCGTGTTCGAGCAGGCACTCGAGAACGTCATGCCGACGATCGAAGTGCGCTCCCGCCGCGTCGGCGGCGCGACCTATCAGGTTCCGGTCGAAGTTCGCTCGGTGCGCCGTCAGGCGCTGGGTATTCGTTGGCTGATCTCGGCTGCGCGCGATCGCAACGAGAAGACGATGACCGAGCGGCTTTCTGCGGAGCTCCTGGACGCGTCGAACAACCGGGGTAACGCCGTCAAGAAGCGCGAAGACGTGCACCGGATGGCGGAAGCCAACCGCGCCTTCTCGCACTATCGCTGGTAACGGCGACACACGGAATCTAAGGAACACTCCATGCCCCGCGTTCATGCCATAGAGAACTACCGTAACTTCGGTATCATGGCGCATATCGATGCCGGCAAGACCACGACCACCGAGCGCATCCTCTATTATACCGGCAAGAGCCACAAAATCGGCGAAGTGCACGAAGGTGCCGCGACGATGGACTGGATGGAGCAGGAGCAGGAGCGCGGCATTACGATTACGTCGGCCGCGACCACCGCGTTCTGGGAAGGCAAGCGTCTCAACATCATCGACACTCCCGGCCACGTCGACTTCACCATCGAAGTCGAGCGCAGCCTGCGCGTGCTCGACGGCGCCGTGTGCGTGCTCGACTCGAACCAGGGCGTCGAGCCCCAGACCGAGACGGTCTGGCGCCAGGGCGACAAGTACAAAGTTCCGCGCATCGTCTTCGCCAACAAGATGGATAAGACCGGCGCCGACTTCTACAAGTGCATGCAGGACATTATCGATCGTCTCGGCGCAAAGCCGATCGCGATCCAGCTTCCGATCGGTTCCGAGAACAACTTCAAGGGCCTGGTCGATCTCGTTCGCATGAAGGGCGTGATCTGGGAAGAAGAGAAGCTCGACGCCAAGTTCGTGGACATCGATATTCCCGAGGACATGGTCGAGAAGGCCAAGGAATATCGCGAGAAGCTGCTGGAAGCCGCCGTCGAGCTCGACGACGAAGTTCTCGCCGCTTACCTCGACGGCAAGGAGCCCGATGAGGCGACGTTGAAGCGCTTGATCCGCAAGGCCGTGCTGACTGGCGCGTTCTTCCCGGTGTTGTGCGGCTCGGCGTTCAAGAACAAGGGCGTGCAGCCTTTGCTCGACGCGGTCGTGGATTATCTGCCGTCGCCGGTTGACGTGCCCGCCATCAAGGGCGTCGATGAAGACGGCAACGAGGTCGTTCGCCTGCCGGACGACAAGGAGCCGCTGGCTCTGTTGGCCTTCAAGATCATGGACGACCCGTTCGTCGGCACCATCACCTTCTGCCGCATCTATTCCGGCACGCTGCTGTCGGGCACCGGCGTCATCAATTCGACGCGCGACCGCAAGGAGCGCATTGGTCGCATGTTGCTGATGCATGCGAACAACCGCGAAGACATCAAGGAAGCCTATGCCGGCGACATCGTTGCGCTGGCTGGCCTGAAGGAAGCGCGCACCGGTGACACGCTGTGCGATCCCGACAAGGCGGTGATCCTCGAAAAGATGGAATTCCCCGAGCCGGTCATCGAGATCGCGATCGAGCCCAAGTCCAAGGCCGACCAGGAAAAGCTCGGTGTGGCGCTGGCGAAGCTCGCTGCGGAGGATCCGTCGTTCCGCGTGTCGACCGACCAGGAGTCCGGCCAGACCATCCTCAAGGGAATGGGCGAGCTCCATCTCGACATCAAGGTCGACATTCTCCGCCGCACCTACAAGGTCGATGCCAACATCGGCGCGCCGCAAGTGGCGTTCCGTGAGCGCGTCACCAAGAGGGCCGAGGTCAAGTACACCCACAAGAAGCAGACCGGCGGTACCGGTCAGTTCGCGGAAGTGTCGATCGTGGTCGAGCCGAACGAGCCCGGCAAGGGTTACGAGTTCGAGTCCAAGATCGTCGGCGGTGCGGTTCCGAAGGAATACATCCCCGGCGTCGAAAAGGGCCTCAACAGCGTGATGGGCTCTGGTGTCGTCGCGGGCTTCCCCGTGGTCGACGTCAAGGTTCAGCTCGTCGACGGCAAGTATCACGACGTCGACTCGTCGGCGCTCGCCTTCGAAATCGCATCGCGTGCTGCATTCCGCGAAGCCTTGCAGAAGGGCAAGTCCGTCCTGCTCGAGCCGATCATGAAGGTCGAAGTGGTGACCCCGGAAGATTACACCGGCTCCGTCATCGGCGACCTGAATTCCCGGCGCGGTCAGATCCAGGGTCAGGACATGCGCGGCAACGCCAACGTCATCAACGCGATGGTGCCGCTCATGAACATGTTCGGTTACGTGAATAACCTGCGCTCGATGAGCCAGGGTCGCGCAACCTTCACCATGCAGTTCGACCACTACGCAGAAGCGCCGGCCAACGTGTCGGCAGAAGTCCAGAAGAAGTTTGCCTGATTGTCGTCGGTCTCGAACTGACGATTGAACGGAGAGTCAAATGGCCAAAGCAAAGTTTGAACGTAACAAGCCGCACTGCAATATCGGCACCATCGGTCACGTCGACCATGGCAAGACGTCGCTGACCGCGGCGATCACCAAGGTCCTCGCCGAAGCCGGCGGTGCGACGTTCACGGCGTACGACCAGATCGACAAGGCGCCGGAAGAGAAGGCGCGCGGCATCACGATCTCGACGGCGCACGTCGAATACGAGACCAAGAACCGCCACTACGCGCACGTCGACTGCCCCGGCCACGCCGACTACGTGAAGAACATGATCACCGGCGCTGCCCAGATGGACGGTGCGATCCTGGTCGTGTCGGCCGCTGACGGTCCGATGCCGCAGACCCGCGAGCACATCCTGCTCGCCCGCCAGGTCGGCGTTCCCGCGCTGGTCGTGTTCCTCAACAAGTGCGACATGGTCGACGATCCGGAACTGCTCGAGCTGGTCGAGCTCGAGGTTCGCGAGCTGCTCTCGAAGTACGAATTCCCGGGCGACACCATCCCGATCATCAAGGGCTCGGCGCTCGCCGCCCTCGAAGATTCCGACAAGACGCTCGGCCATGAGGCCATCCTCGAGCTGATGAAGCAGGTCGACGCTTACATTCCGCAGCCGGAGCGTCCGGTCGACCTTCCGTTCCTGATGCCGGTTGAAGACGTGTTCTCGATCTCGGGCCGCGGCACCGTCGTGACCGGCCGTGTCGAGCGCGGTATCGTCAAGGTCGGCGAGGAAATCGAGATCGTCGGTCTGCGCGCCACGCAGAAGACCACGGTTACCGGCGTCGAAATGTTCCGCAAGCTGCTCGATCAGGGCCAGGCCGGCGACAACATCGGTGCGCTGCTTCGTGGTACCAAGCGCGAGGACGTCGAGCGCGGCCAGGTGCTGTGCAAGCCGGGTTCGGTCAAGCCGCACACCAAGTTCAAGGCTGAGGCCTACATCCTCACCAAGGAAGAGGGCGGCCGCCACACCCCGTTCTTCACCAACTACCGTCCGCAGTTCTACTTCCGCACCACCGACGTGACCGGTGTCGTGCATCTGCCGGAAGGTACCGAGATGGTGATGCCGGGCGACAACATCGCGATGGAAGTGCACCTGATCGTGCCGATCGCGATGGAAGAGAAGCTCCGCTTCGCGATCCGCGAAGGAGGCCGCACCGTCGGCGCCGGCGTCGTCGCCTCGATCATCGAGTAATTACGAGAATAGGGATCGGCGAATAGCGAATGTGACATTCGCTATTCGCTATTCGCCACCCCACTGAAGAAAGACCACGGCAATGAACGGCCAAAATATTCGCATCCGTCTCAAGGCGTTCGACCATCGTATCCTCGATACGTCGACCCGCGAGATCGTGAACACGGCGAAGCGCACCGGCGCGCAGGTCCGCGGACCCATTCCGCTGCCCACCCGCATCGAGAAGTTCACCGTCAACCGTTCGCCGCACGTCGACAAGAAGAGCCGCGAGCAGTTCGAGATGCGCACTCACAAGCGCCTGCTCGACATCGTCGACCCGACCCCGCAGACCGTCGATGCTTTGATGAAGCTCGACCTGGCCGCCGGTGTCGACGTCGAGATCAAGCTCTAAGATTTTTGGATCACGTTCGCCACTAGCGGACAGAAAGAACAGGAAGCACGCCGATGCGCTCCGGAGTGATCGCACAAAAGGTCGGGATGACGCGGGTCTTTACAGAGGCCGGCGAACATATCCCCGTGACCGTGCTGAAGCTCGGCAATTGCCAGGTCGTAGGCCACCGCACCGAAGAGAAAAACGGTTATGTCGCGCTCCAGCTTGGTTCTGGCAGCCGCAAGACCGTGTACATGCCCAAGGCGGAGCGCGGCCAGTTCGCGGTCGCCAAGGTCGAGCCGAAGCGGCAGGTCGAGGAATTCCGCGTCTCCGCGGATCAGATGATCCCCGTCGGTGCCGAGATCCTGGCCGACCACTTTGTCGTCGGTCAGTTCGTCGACGTCACCGGTACTTCGGTCGGTAAGGGTTTTGCCGGCGGTATGAAGCGCTGGAACTTCGGCGGTCTGCGCGCCACTCACGGCGTCTCGGTCTCGCACCGTTCGATCGGTTCGACCGGTGGCCGTCAGGATCCGGGCAAGACCTGGAAGAACAAGAAGATGCCCGGTCACATGGGCGTCGACCGCATCACCACGCTCAACCTTCGGGTCGTTCAGCTCGATGTCGAGCGCGGTCTGATCCTCGTCGAAGGCGCCGTTCCCGGTTCCAAGGGCGGCTGGATCCGCGTGCGCGACGCCGTCAAGAAGCCGCTGCCGAAGGAAGCTCCGAAGCCCGGCAAGTTCAAGGTTGCTGGCGAAGCGGACGCTGCTCCGGCTGCGCAGGAGGCGTGAGATGGAATTGAAGGTCACGACCCTCGAAGGTAAGGAAGCCGGCTCGGTCCAGCTTTCCGACACCATTTTCGGCCTCGAGCCGCGCCAGGACATCATTGCACGTTGCGTGCAGTGGCAGCTCAACAAGCGCCAGGCCGGTACGCACAAGGCCAAGGGCCGCGCCGAGATCTGGCGCACCGGCAAGAAGATGTACAAGCAGAAGGGCACCGGTGGTGCTCGTCACGGCTCGGCTCGCGTGCCGCAGTTCCGTGGCGGTGGCCGTGCCTTCGGTCCGGTGGTGCGTTCGCACGCCACCGACCTGCCGAAGAAGGTCCGTGCGCTCGCCCTCAAGCATGCGCTCTCGGCAAAGGCCAAGGACGGCGATCTCATCGTGATCGACAAGGCCGCGCTGGAAGCTGCCAAGACCAAGGCGCTGCTCGGTCATTTCTCCGGTCTGGGTTTGACCAACGCGCTGATCATCGACGGCGCCGAGCTCAACAACGGCTTCGCCGCTGCAGCCCGCAACATCCCGAACATGGACGTGCTGCCGATCCAGGGCATCAACGTCTATGACATCCTGCGCCGTCGGAAGCTTGTTCTGACCAAGGCCGCCATCGATGCGCTGGAGGCGCGCTTCAAATGACGAAGAACATCGAGCCTCGCCACTACGACGTGATCCTGTCGCCGGTCGTGACCGAAAAGGCCACGATCGCCTCGGAGCACAACAAGGTGCTGTTCAAGGTGGCCGCAAAGGCGACCAAGCCGCAGATCAAGGAAGCGATCGAGAAGCTGTTCGACGTCAAGGTCAAGAGTGTCAACACGCTGGTCCGCAAGGGCAAGACCAAGATCTTCCGCGGCAATCTCGGCTCGCAGTCGAACTCCAAGCGCGCGATCGTGACTCTCGAAGAGGGTCACCGGATCGACGTGACCACCGGTCTGTAAGGTCGTACGACGATGGCACTGAAGACATTCAATCCCACGACGCCGGGCCAGCGCCAGCTGGTCATGGTCGATCGTTCGGCCCTCTACAAGGGCAAGCCGGTCAAGGCGCTCACCGAAGGCAAGCACTCCTCTGGCGGCCGCAACAACACCGGTCGCATCACCGTGCGCTTCCGCGGCGGCGGTCATAAGCGGACGTTGCGTACGGTCGATTTCAAGCGTGACAAGGTCGATGCGCCCGCGACGGTCGAGCGGCTGGAATACGATCCGAACCGCACCGCCTTCATCGCGCTGGTCAAGTACGAAGACGGCACCCAGGCCTACATCCTGGCGCCGCAGCGTTTGGCCGTCGGTGATTCCGTCGTCGCCGGCAACTATGTCGACGTGAAGCCGGGCAATGTCATGCCGCTCGGCAACATGCCGGTCGGCACGATCATCCACAACATCGAGGTCAAGATCGGGAAGGGCGGCCAGCTCGCCCGTTCCGCGGGCACCTACGCCCAGCTCGTCGGTCGCGACCAGGACTACGTGATCGTCCGCCTGAACTCGGGCGAACAGCGCCTGGTGCACGGCCGTTGCCGCGCCACGATTGGCGCGGTGTCGAACCCGGATCACATGAACACGTCGATCGGCAAGGCCGGCCGCAACCGTTGGCTGGGCCGCAAACCGCACAACCGCGGCGTTTCGATGAACCCGATCGACCATCCGCACGGCGGTGGTGAAGGTCGTACCTCGGGCGGTCGCCACCCGGTTACTCCGTGGGGCAAGCCGACCAAGGGCAAGAAGACCCGCTCGAACAAGTCGACCAACAAATTCATTCTCCTAAGCCGCCACAAGCGGAAGAAGTAAGGAACGCCGGACATGGTTCGTTCAGTCTGGAAAGGCCCGTTCGTCGAGGGTTCTCTGCTCAAGAAGGCAGATGCCGCGCGCTCGTCCGGCCGTCACGACGTCATCAAGATCTGGAGCCGTCGCTCGACGATCCTGCCGCAATTCGTCGGCCTGACCTTCGGCGTCTACAACGGTCAGAAGCACGTGCCGGTGGCCGTCAACGAGGAAATGGTCGGTCACAAGTTCGGCGAGTTCTCGCCGACCCGTACCTTCCATGGCCACTCCGGGGACAAGAAAGCCAAGAAGGCTTGAGGATTAAACGATGAGCAAACCTAAGCGCGAACGGAGCCTCGCCGAGAACGAGGCCAAGGCGGTCGCCCGGATGCTGCGGGTGAGCCCGCAGAAGCTCAACCTGGTCGCCCAGCTCATTCGCGGCCGGAAGGCGGCTGCTGCGCTCGCCGACCTGCAGTTTTCGCGCAAGCGGATCGCGGTTGACGTGAAGAAGTGCCTGGAATCGGCTATTGCCAACGCCGAGAACAACCACGACCTCGACGTCGACGATCTCGTCGTGGCGCAGGCCTTCGTCGGCAACGGCCTCGTGATGAAGCGTTTTGCCGCCCGCGGCCGTGGCCGTTCGGGCCGTGTCTACAAACCATTTTCACAGCTGACGATCATCGTTCGTCAGGTCGAAGCCGCAGCAGCGGCTTAAGGGACGCAGGAGAACACGATGGGTCAAAAGATCAATCCGATCGGTCTGCGTCTCGGCATCAACCGGACCTGGGATTCCCGCTGGTACGCCGGCAAGCAGGAATACGGCAAGCTGCTGCACGAGGACGTCAAGATCCGCGAGATCCTGCACAAGGAGCTCAAGCAGGCGGCCGTCGCCCGCATCGTGATCGAGCGTCCGCACAAGAAGTGCCGCGTCACCATCCACTCGGCTCGTCCGGGCGTGGTGATCGGCAAGAAGGGCGCCGACATCGACAAGCTGCGCAAGAAGGTCGCGGACATCACCGCGTCCGACGTCGTCATCAACATCGTCGAAATCCGCAAGCCGGAGCTCGATGCGACGCTGGTGGCCGAGTCGATCGCGCAGCAGCTGGAGCGCCGCGTGGCGTTCCGCCGCGCCATGAAGCGCGCCGTCCAGTCGGCGATGCGTCTCGGCGCGGAAGGCATCCGCATCAACTGCTCGGGACGTCTGGGCGGTGCGGAAATCGCGCGCATGGAGTGGTACCGCGAAGGTCGCGTGCCGCTGCACACGCTGCGCGCAGACATCGACTACGGCGTTGCGACCGCGTTCACGACCTTCGGCACCTGCGGTGTCAAGGTCTGGATCTTCAAGGGCGAGATCCTCGAGCACGATCCGATGGCCCAGGACAAGAGAATGGCCGAAGGTGAGACTGGTGGCGGCGGCGATCGCGGCGGCCGGCAGCGCCGGGACAACGCTGCAGCCTGACGCCAGCACAGAGAATTTGAGGGCTTGAAGCCATGATGCAACCTAAGAAAACGAAGTTCCGGAAGGCGCATAAGGGCCGTATCCACGGCGTTGCGTCTTCGGGCGCGACGTTGGCGTTCGGCCAGTTCGGCCTGAAGGCGACCGAGCCTGAGCGCGTCACCGCGCGCCAGATCGAAGCCGCTCGCCGCGCGCTGACCCGTCACATGAAGCGCGCCGGCCGCGTCTGGATCCGCATTTTCCCCGACGTTCCCGTGTCGAAGAAGCCTGCCGAAGTCCGCATGGGCTCCGGCAAGGGCGCGCCGGAATTGTGGGTCGCGCGTGTCAAGCCGGGCCGGGTGCTGTTCGAGATCGACGGCGTCAACACCCAGACAGCGCGGGAAGCGCTGACCCTGGCGGCAGCCAAGCTGCCGATCAAGACGCGCTTCGTCGAGCGCATTGCGGAGTAATGGCCATGGCCCAGATGAAAATCGAAGACATCCGCGCGTTGAGCCCCGATCAGCAGGATGACGCCATCCTGAACCTGAAGAAGGAGCGCTTCAACCTGCGCTTCCAGCGCGCCACCGGGCAGCTCGAGAACACCTCGCGCCTGCGCGAGGCCCGCCGTGACATCGCCCGGATCAAGACCGTCGCCGCGCAGACGCGCGCGAAGAAGAAGTAAGAGGCTTACGAAGATGCCGAAACGTACTTTGCAGGGCGTGGTCGTCAGCGACAAGCAAGCCAAGACCATCGTGGTGCGCGTCGATCGCCGCTTTACGCACCCGATCTACAAGAAGACGATCCGCCGTTCGAAGAACTACCACGCGCACGACGAGAGCAACGAGTTCAAGCCGGGCGACATGGTGTGGATCGAGGAATCGAAGCCGATTTCGAAGTTGAAGCGCTGGGTCGTGATCCGGGGCGAACACAAGAAAAGCGCCTGATCTGTTGGCTTTAGCCGACTGACTTCAGGTAAATGTTGAGCGCCGGCTGGGCTGGCGCAAAGAGAAGAGGACGAGGTGCATCAATGATTCAGATGCAGACCAACCTCGACGTGGCCGATAATTCTGGCGCACGCCGTGTCATGTGTATCAAGGTGCTCGGGGGCTCCAAGCGCCGCTACGCCACGATCGGCGACATCATCGTTGTCTCGATCAAGGAAGCGATTCCGCGTGGCAAGGTGAAGAAGGGCGACGTGATGAAGGCCGTCGTGGTGCGCGTCCGCAAGGACATCCGCCGCGCCGACGGTTCGGTCATCCGCTTCGACCGCAACGCCGCCGTTCTGATCAACAATCAGTCCGAGCCGGTCGGTACCCGTATCTTCGGGCCCGTGCCGCGCGAGCTGCGCGCCAAGAACCACATGAAGATCATCTCGCTCGCGCCGGAGGTGCTGTGATGGCTGCGAAGATCCGCAAGGGCGACAAGGTCGTCGTGCTGACCGGCCGCGACAAGGGCCGCACCGGCGAGGTGTTCGAAGTGCGTCCCGACGCCGGTACGGCGCTGGTGCGCGGCATCAACATGGTCAAGCGTCACCAGAAGCAGACGCAGGCCCAGGAGGGCGGCATCATCTCGAAAGAGTCGCCGATCCAACTGTCCAACATCGCGTATGTCGGCAAGGACGGGAAGCCGACCCGCGTCGGATTCAAGATTCTGGCGGACGGCAAGAAGGTCCGCATCGCCAAGAGCTCGGGAGCTGAGATCGATGGCTGAGGCCGCTTACACGCCGCGCCTGCGCGCGGAATACGACGCGAAGATCCGGACGGAAATGACCGAGAAGTTCGGTTATGAGAACGTCATGCAGGTTCCGCGGCTGGACAAGGTCGTGCTGAACATGGGCGTTGGCGATTCCGTCAACGACCGCAAGAAGGCCGAGAACGCCGCTGCGGAATTGACCCAGATCGCCGGCCAGAAGGCGATCGTGACCTATTCGCGCATCGCAATCGCGACCTTCAAGTTGCGTGAGAACCAGCCGATCGGCTGCAAGGTCACGCTGCGCAAGGCCCGCATGTACGAGTTCATCGATCGCCTGGTGACGGTCGCGCTGCCGCGCGTCCGCGACTTCCGCGGCTTGAACCCGAAGAGCTTCGACGGCCGCGGCAACTACTCGCTCGGCCTCAAGGAACACATCATTTTCCCCGAGATCGACTTCGACAAGGTCACGGAATCCCGTGGTATGGACATCACCGTCTGCACCACGGCCAAGACCGACGACGAGGCGAGGGCCTTGTTGACCGCTTTCAATTTCCCGTTCCGGCAGTGAGACGCTGACCTAAAGCCTCTCAAACGCGGATACCCAGGAGCCAAGCATGGCAAAGAAGAGTTCAGTCGAGAAGAACAACCGGCGCAAGCGGATGGCGAAGAACGCCGCTCCGAAGCGCGAGCGGTTGAAGGCGATCATCGCCGACAAGTCGCTGCCGATGGAGGAGCGGTTCGCCGCGACCCTGAAGCTGGCGGAAATGCCGCGTAACTCGTCGACGACCCGCATCCGTCTGCGTTGCGAGCTGTCGGGCCGTTCGCGCTCGAACTATCGCTTGACCAAACTGTCCCGCATCGCAATGCGGGATCTTGGCTCCAGGGGCATGGTCCCGGGCCTCGTAAAGTCCAGCTGGTAAGGAGGGTCGTTTAGATGTCTACGCACGATCCAATCAGCGATCTGATCACCCGCATCCGTAACGCGCAGATGCGTTCCAAGAACAAGGTCTCCACGCCTGGCTCGAAGATGCGTGAGAACGTCCTCGAGGTGCTCAAGAGCGAGGGCTACATCCGCGGTTACGCCACGCTCGAGCACTCCTCGGGCCGCAGCGAGATCGAGATCGAGCTGAAGTATTTCGACGGCGAGCCCGTTATCCGCGAGATCGAGCGTGTCTCCAAGCCCGGGCGTCGCGTTTACGCCTCGGTGAAGAACCTGCCGCGGGTCAATAACGGACTCGGCATTTCGGTGTTGTCGACGCCGAAGGGAATCATGGCTGACCACAGTGCGCGTGAAGCGAACGTGGGCGGTGAAGTTCTCTTCACGGTGTTCTGAGAAGGATTTTTGATCCATGTCACGTGTTGGCAAAAGGCCGGTAGCGGTGCCGTCGGGTGTGACCGCGACCGTCGACGGGCAGACCGTCAAGATGAAGGGGCCGAAGGGCCAGCTTCAGTTCGTCGTCCATAACGACGTCGAGGTGAAGCTCGACAACGGGCAGGTCAAGGTGAACCCCCGGGTCGAGACCAACCGCGCGCGGGCCCTGTACGGGACCGCTCGCGCCCAGGTCGCGAATCTGGTCGAAGGCGTCACCAAGGGTTTCGAGAAGAAGCTCGAAATCACCGGCGTCGGTTACCGCGCCGCGCTGCAGGGCAAGAACCTGCAGCTCGCGCTCGGCTACAGCCACGATGTGGTCTACGCGATCCCGGAAGGGATCACGATCACCGTGCCGAAGCCGACCGAGATCACGGTGACCGGCAGCGACATTCAGCGCGTCGGCCAGGTCGCCGCCGAGATTCGCTCCTATCGTCCGCCGGAGCCCTACAAGGGCAAGGGCGTGAAGTATGTTGGCGAATTCATCTTCCGCAAGGAAGGCAAGAAGAAGTAACGGAGCCGGTCATGTCGAAAGCCAAGGTTACGAATGCCCGGCGCAAGCGCAGTGTACGTCTGAAGCTGCGCCGCTCGGGTGGCGGCCGTCCGCGCCTGTCGGTGTTCCGCTCGTCCAAGCACATCTACGCCCAGGTCATCGACGACCTGAAGGGCGAGACGCTGGCCTCTGCCTCGTCGCTCGAGAAGTCGATGCGCGATGGCGGCAAGACCGGCGCCGATATCGATGCGGCGAAGGCGGTCGGCAAGCTCCTGGCCGAGCGCGCCGCCGAGAAGGGTGTCAAGGAAGTCGTGTTCGATCGCGGCAGCTATCTCTATCACGGGCGCGTCAAGGCTCTTGCCGACGCGGCGCGTGAGAGCGGGCTGAGCTTCTAACAGAATTTGAGGATTGAGGCGTAAGCCTCTGAAGGACTGGAAAAACCATGGCAGAACGCGAACAACGTGGTGGACGCGATCAACGCGGCGGCGGACGTGAACGCAGGGAAGAGCGCGACAGCGAGTTCGTCGACAAGCTCGTCCACATCAATCGCGTCGCCAAGGTCGTCAAGGGCGGCAAGCGCTTCGGTTTCGCAGCGCTGGTCGTGATCGGCGACCAGAAGGGCCGCGCCGGCTTCGGTCACGGCAAGGCGCGCGAAGTGCCCGAGGCGATCCGCAAGGCAACCGAATCCGCCAAGCGCAACCTGACCCGCGTGTCGTTGCGCGAGGGCCGCACGCTGCATCACGACATCGCCGGCCGTCATGGCGCGGGCCGTGTTTACCTGCGCGCAGCTCCGGCCGGTACCGGCATCATCGCCGGCGGCCCGATGCGCGCCGTGTTCGAGACGCTCGGCGTCCAGGACGTGGTTGCGAAGTCGATCGGCTCGTCGAACCCGTACAACATGGTTCGCGCGACCTTCGATGCGCTGAAGCATCAGGATTCGCCGCGCTCGGTCGCTGCCCGCCGCAATATCAAGGTGTCCACCCTCCAGTCCCGCCGTATCGGTGGTGACGCCGAGGCGGTTGCCGAATAACGCAAGCTTTTCGGAGTAGACGCCCATGGCCAAGAGTGCCGTTACGACCGCAAAGACGATCAAGATCGAGCAGACCGGCAGCGCGATCCGCCGCCATCACTCGCAGCGCTCGACGCTGATCGGGCTCAAGCTCAACAAGATCGGCCGCACCAGCGAACTGCCGGACACCCCGGCGGTCCGTGGCATGATCTTGAAAGTTCACCATCTCGTTCGCATCGTCGACGAGAAGTAAGCAAAGGCGCACGATCCCGGAGCGGGGACCCGTTTTCGGTGAAGGTCATGCGCAAGAAACAAGGAGCAGGGCGATGAAGCTCAGCGATATCGCCGACAATGCCGGCTCGCGCAAGAAGCGTATGCGCGTCGGCCGCGGCATTGGTTCGGGCAAGGGCAAGCAGGCCGGCCGCGGGGGCAAGGGCCAGACCGCGCGTTCGGGTGTGCGCATCAAGGGTTTCGAAGGCGGCCAGATGCCCTTGCATCGTCGTCTGCCCAAGCGCGGCTTCAACAACATCTTCCGCGTCGAGTTCGCCGAGATCAATCTCGACCGGCTCCAGGACGCGGTCGATGCCAAGAAGATCGACACCGGCAGCGTCGTGAACGTCGAATCCCTGGTCAAGGCCGGCGTGCTGCGCCGCGCCAAGGGTGGCCTGCGGCTGCTCGGCCGTGGCGAGTTCAAGGCCAAGCTCAACATCGAAGTGCACGGCGCCTCGAAGACCGCGATTGCGGCAGTCGAGAAGGCCGGCGGTTCGGTGAAGATCCTCGCGCCTGCCAAGGAAGAAGGCGAGGCGGCGTAACAACTGCGTCATCGGCCCGCGGCTCGCGGGCCTTTACGCATGCGGGACGATGGACTTATCGAAGCCGTAGCCCCAGATAATGTCCGGTGTCCGGTATAATGTAGCCCGGCCGCGGGCATAACGGCGCAATAAGCGGCGGGAGAAAGTCCAAGATGGCCTCTGCAGCGGAACAACTGGCAGCCAATCTCAATTTCGGTGCGTTTGCCAAGGCCGACGAACTGAAGAAGCGCATCTGGTTTACTCTGGGTGCGCTGCTCGTTTATCGGCTCGGGACCTACATCCCGCTCCCCGGCATCGATCCCAACATCTGGGAGCAGGTGTTCCGCTCCCAGGCGGGCGGCATCCTCGGCATGTTCAACATGTTCGCCGGCGGCGGCATTCACCGCATGGCGATCTTTGCGCTGAACATCATGCCGTACATCTCGGCCTCCATCATCATCCAGCTCCTGACCACCGTCTCGCCGCAGCTCGAGGCGCTGAAGAAGGAAGGCGAGTCCGGCCGCAAGCTGCTGAACCAGTACACCCGTTATCTCACGGTGATCCTGGCCGCGTTCCAGTCCTACGGCATTGCGGTGGGCCTCGAAGGCGCCGGCAACGTCGTCAGCGACCCCGGCATGTTCTTCCGCCTGTCGACGGCGATCACGCTGACCGGCGGCACCATGTTCCTGATGTGGCTGGGCGAGCAGATCACCTCGCGCGGCATCGGCAACGGCATTTCTCTGATCATTCTCTCCGGCATCGTCGCCGAGCTGCCCGCGGCGCTCGCCAACATGCTCGAACTCGGCCGTCAGGGTGCGATGTCGACCGGCCTGATTCTGGTCGTCATCGTCATGGCGGTGGCCGTGATCGCCTTCATCGTGTTCGTGGAGCGCGCCCAGCGCCGGCTCTTGATCCAGTATCCGAAGCGCCAAGTCGGCAACAAGATGTTCGAGGGGCAGTCCTCGCATCTGCCGCTCAAGCTCAACACCTCGGGCGTGATCCCGCCGATCTTCGCGTCCTCACTGCTGCTGCTGCCGACCACGGTTGCGAACTTCAATGCGGGCAGCGGGCCGGAATGGTTCCAGTGGATCACCACCCAGCTCGGCCACGGCCGTCCGCTGTTCCTGATCATGTATCTGGCGCTGATCGTGTTCTTCGCCTTCTTTTACACCGCGATCGTGTTCAATCCGACCGAGACTGCGGACAATCTGAAGAAGCACGGCGGCTTCATTCCGGGTATCCGCCCGGGCGAGCGTACCGCGGAATATATCGACTACGTGCTGTCGCGCATCACCGTGCTCGGCGCGGTCTATCTCGCGATCGTCTGCTTGATTCCAGAAATCCTGATCTCCTACGCGTCGGTGCCGTTCTACTTTGGCGGCACTTCGCTGCTGATCGTCGTCAGCGTCACCATGGACACGGTGGCACAGGTGCAGGGCTATCTCCTGGCGCATCAGTACGAAGGCCTGATCCGGAAGTCGAAGCTGCGCGGCCGCCGCCGTTAAGCGCGGCGTCCTCTCGGGCGGCGCAATTGCCGCCGCCGATTCGCCGCGCGTGCAACGCGCGCGGACGGCGAGCCGGCCATTCGGTCGCCTCGGCAAAGCCGCTCTTACTGTCGTGCAAGCACTTATCTCCAAGCACTGGTCTCAAAGGCTTCTTGGCGTCCGGCCATTTGCTCCCCTATGATATGGGTAGCGGTGCGGCGCTGATTATGATTTGCACTGTAACTGGACTTCAAAACACAGGTGCACGACGTATCGCGCACCAATCGGGGGGCGTACGCCGATGAGAATTATACTTCTGGGGCCGCCGGGATCGGGCAAGGGCACCCAGGCGCAGCTGCTGGTGCAGCGCTATGGCATCGTCCAGCTCTCGACCGGCGAGATGTTGCGTGCAGCGGTGGCGGCCGGAACGCCGGTCGGTCTCAAGGCCAAGGAGATCATGGCCAGCGGCGGCCTCGTGCCAGACGATGTCGTGGTCGGAATCATCTCCGATCGGATCGATCAGCCGGATGCCAAGAACGGTTTTATCCTCGACGGTTTCCCGCGGACCGTGCCGCAGGCCGAGGCGCTGGATGAGCTGCTCAAGCACAAGCACCTCAAGCTCGATGCCGTGATCGAGCTCCGCGTCAACGAGAGCGCGCTCCTGAACCGTGTCGAGACTCGCGTCGCCCAGATGCGCGAGCGCGGGGAGGAGGTCCGGCTCGACGACACTCCGGAAGTCCTCACCAAGCGACTCGCCAGCTACCGCAACCAGACGGAGCCGCTGATTCACTACTATTCCGAGCGGCGGAAGCTCTCGACCATCGACGGCATGATGGCCATCGACGAGGTCACCCGCGCCATCCATCGCCAGCTCCTGGCGCTCGGGGCGGTCGAGCCCAAGACACATGGCAAGACCCGCGCCCGGAGCGCGGCCAAGGCGGCCCCGGCCAGAAAGGCCAAGACTGCTAAGAAATCGGCCAAAAAGCCCGTGAAAGCGACCAAAAAGGCTGCGAAATCCAAGAAGGCGGCCAAGAAGGCGACGAAGGCAGGCAAGAGAATCGTCAAGAAAGCCGCCAAGAAGGTAGGAAAGAAGAAGGCAGCCAAAAAGACCGCCAGGAAGGCTGTCAAGAAAGGTGCCAAAAAGGCCGCAAAAAAGGTCACGAAAAGGCGAGCTAAGCGCTAGCAGCGGTTGACGAAAGCCCCCTGAATCCCCTAATAAGCCCCGCATCCAAGTCGGATAGTTTCAAACGATGCCGGGCCCCAGGAAGACCAGGGGTGGGCGTCGTGTTCGCGTTTGTGAACACCTGCCCGAGAAACCAAGCACTTAAAGCCCGATTCCTGACGAGGGATTGGCGACAGGAGAGAAGGCCGTGGCCCGTATTGCCGGCGTGAACATCCCGACCAACAAGCGCGTGCTGATCGCGCTCCAGTACATCCATGGCATCGGTCAGAAGATCGCCGGTGAGATCATGGAGAAGGTGAAGATCCCAGACGATCGTCGGGTCAATCAGCTCAGCGACGCCGAAGTGCTTCAGATCCGCGAAGTGATCGACCGCGACTATCTCGTCGAGGGCGATTTGCGTCGTGAGGTCGGCATCAACATCAAGCGTCTGATGGATCTCGGCTGCTACCGCGGCCTGCGCCATCGTCGCGGTCTGCCGGTGCGTGGCCAGCGTACCCACACCAATGCGCGTACGCGCAAGGGTCCGGCCAAGGCCATCGCCGGCAAGAAGAAGTAAGTTTTCGCATCCAATCACGGCGTGTGGCGACCCGGGGATGACCCGTTCGCCACGCGCCTTTCGTTCCACAGGTGTAGCCGCTGGCATTACGGCGGCGTTTGAGATCTTCAGGAAAGGTAGTCTATGGGCAAGGAAGCCACCCGCGTTCGTCGTCGTGAGCGCAAGAACATCGCCTCCGGCGTCGCGCACGTGAACTCGTCGTTCAACAACACGACCATCACCATCACCGACGCGCAGGGCAACACGATTGCCTGGTCCTCCGCCGGCACGATGGGCTTCAAGGGCTCGCGCAAGTCGACCCCGTATGCCGCACAGGTTGCCGCCGAGGACGTGTCGAAGAAGGCGCAAGAGCACGGCATGCGCACGCTGGAAGTCGAAGTCGCCGGTCCCGGTTCGGGCCGCGAATCGGCGCTCCGGGCGCTGCAGGCCGCGGGCTTCACCGTCACCTCGATCCGCGACGTGACCACGATCCCGCACAACGGTTGCCGTCCCCGTAAGCGTCGGCGCGTTTGATACCAGATTGCGGGCGCATCGGCGCCCGCGATGACTTTTTGCAAAGCCGTGGAAATGATCTGCGGCCTTTCTCCAACGCCAGTGCCTGCAACAGCAGTCTGACTGGCCTGTATGGGTGAAACAGTGACGATCCAGAAAAATTGGCAAGAACTGATTCGGCCGAACAAGCTGCAGGTACAGCCCGGCAGCGATCCGACCCGTTTCGCGACCATCGTCGCCGAACCGCTCGAGCGCGGCTTCGGCCAGACGCTCGGCAACGCGCTGCGCCGCATCCTGCTGTCCTCGCTCCAGGGCGCGGCAGTGCAGTCGGTGCACATTGACGGCGTGCTGCACGAGTTCTCCTCGATCGCGGGCGTCCGTGAGGACGTCACCGACATCGTGCTCAACATCAAGGACATCTCGATCAAGATGCAGGGCGAAGGCCCCAAGCGCATGGTCGTCAAGAAGTCCGGCCCGGGCGTCGTCACCGCCGGCGACATCCAGACCGTGGGCGACGTCGTCGTGCTCAATCCCGACCTGCAGATCTGCACGCTCGACGAGGGCGCCGAGATCCGCATGGAGTTCACGGTCGCAACCGGCAAGGGCTACGTTCCCGCGGAGCGCAACCGCCCCGAGGACGCACCGATCGGCCTGATCCCGGTCGATAGCCTGTACTCGCCGGTCCGCAAGGTCTCCTACAAGGTCGAGAACACCCGCGAGGGCCAGATCCTCGACTACGACAAGCTGACCATGACGATCGAGACCAACGGCGCGCTGACGCCGGATGATTCTGTGGCCTACGCTGCGCGCATCCTGCAGGATCAGCTCAACGTGTTCGTCAACTTCGAAGAGCCGCGCAAGGAAGTCGCCCAGGAGATCATCCCGGACCTCGCCTTCAACCCGGCCTTCCTCAAGAAGGTGGACGAGCTCGAGCTGTCGGTGCGTTCGGCCAACTGCTTGAAGAACGACAACATCGTCTACATCGGCGATCTCGTGCAGAAGAGCGAAGCGGAAATGCTCCGCACTCCGAACTTCGGCCGCAAGTCGCTGAACGAGATCAAGGAAGTGCTGGCCCAGATGGGTCTGCACCTCGGCATGGAAGTGCCGGGCTGGCCGCCGGAGAACATCGACGAGCTCGCCAAGCGCTTCGAGGATCACTACTGATCCGAACGACGACAGCTGAGGCGCGAATTCATCGCGCCTTAGCGGGCGAACGCAGGCAGCCCACCTGAGCAACTGGTCCGACGAACCGTCGCGACGAATGAAATTCAAGGAATAGATAAAATGCGTCACGGCAAGGTTCATCGCAAGCTCAACCGCACCGCCGAGCATCGCCGCGCGATGTTCGCCAACATGTGCGCCGCGCTGATCAAGCACGAGCAGATCGTCACCACGCTGCCGAAGGCGAAGGAATTGCGCCCGATCGTCGAGAAGCTGATCACCCTCGGCAAGAAGGGCGGCCTGTCCATGCGCCGCCAGGCCATCTCCGAGATGCGCGACAAGGATCAGGTCAGGAAGCTGTTCGACGTCTTGGCGCCCCGCTACAAGGATCGCCAGGGTGGCTACACCCGCATCATCAAGGCCGGCTTCCGCTACGGCGACAACGCCCCGATGGCCGTGATCGAGTTCGTCGATCGCGACGTCGATGCCAAGGGCCAGGATTCCGGTCCGGTGCAGGAAAAGGAAGCCGAGGCGGCGTAAGCCGACCGGCAGAGAGTTTTCAGAAAGCGGCGCCTTCGGGCGCCGCTTTTTTATTGGCCGTCCTCGTTGGTTGCGTCCTGCTCCTCACGCGTCGGTGAGTGCCGATTGCTATCGTGCCGGCAGCGCCCAATATCTCCGCCAGCATCAACGGAGATCACGCATGAACATCGACCTTTCCGGAAAGACCGCCCTCGTGACCGGCTCGACCGCTGGTATCGGCCACGCCATCGCCAAGGGCCTTGCCGGCTCGGGTGCGAGCGTCGTGATCAACGGACGCGGCCAGGACAAGGTCGATGCCGCCGTGCGCAAGCTGGAAGGTGTGGGCGGGAAGGTCCGCGGCATCGCTGCCGATGTCTCGACCGCTGCCGGCTGCAAGGCGCTGGCCGCGGCGCTGCCAGACGTCGATATCCTCATCAACAATGCCGGCATCTTCGAGCCGAAGGACTTTTTCGACATTCCGGACGAGGACTGGAGCCGCTTCTTCGAGGTCAACGTCATGAGCGGCGTGCGTCTCTCGCGCGCGTATATGAAGGGCATGCTCAAGCGCAACTGGGGCCGCATCGTCTTCATCTCCTCGGAGTCCGGGCTCAACATTCCCCTCGAGATGATCCACTACGGCATGAGCAAGACGGCCCAGCTCTCGGTCGCGCGGGGCCTGGCGCAGCTCACCCGCGGCACCGGCGTCACCGTCAATTCCGTGCTGCCGGGCCCGACAATGTCGGAGGGCGTCGAGACGTTCGTGAAGGATCTTGCCAAGCAGAACGGCCAGTCGGTCGATGAGGCCGCGGCCAATTTCGTCAAGCAGCATCGCCCGAGCTCGCTGATCCAGCGCTTCGCCAGCGTCGACGAGATCGCCAACATGGTGGTCTATGTCGCCTCGAAGGAAGCGTCCGCGACCAACGGTGCGGCGCTGCGTGCCGAGGGCGGCATCGTCAACACGATTGCCTGAGGCCTGCGCATGCCGGCCTACGTGATCTCCGAGGTCGAGGTGCGCGACAGAGCCGCGATGGAGGCCTATCGCACGTTGGCCGCGGCAACCATCGCGCAATATGGCGGCCGCTATCTCGTGCGTGGCGGCGCCACTGAGGTGGTGGAGGGCGGCCCGCCGCCCAAGACCATCATCATCGTGGAGTTCCCATCGATGGCGCGGGCGCAGGAATGGTACGCGTCAGTGGAATATGCCGAAGCGCTAAAGCTGCGGCAAACGGCGCTGGAGCGACGGTTGATGTTCGTCGAAGGCGTGGTTCCAGTCTAGCTGGTCTGCTCGCTTGCCCCTTCAATTCGCGATGTGACCGGCTAAAACGGCTCATGCTCTGGCCCCTGTCGACCCGCCATAAACGCCTGTTCAGGCTGACATCCGCGCGATGGCAGCGGCGGGCGATCTTCGTGCTCGGTGGGATCGGGGTTGGCGCCGCGGCGGTGGTGCTGGCCCAGCTCGCCGATCTCGCCCAGCACGCCTTTGCGCTGCTGTTGGCTCAGTCGCGCTACGTCGTACTCGCGGTGACACCTCTCGGCTTCATGCTCTCGGCCTATCTGACCACCCGGCTGTTCCCGAACGCACAGGGCAGCGGCATTCCCCAGGCGATCGCCGCGCGGCATCTGACCGACCAGGCGGCGCGCGAGAGCCTGGTCTCGATCCGAATCGCGATCGGAAAAGTGATCCTCACCTTGTTCGGCCTGCTATGCGGCGGCTCCGTCGGCCGGGAAGGACCGAGCGTTCAAGTCGGCGCTTCCATCATGTTCGCCCTCGGCCGCGTCTCGCCACGCCGCCAGCCCGGATTGATCCTGGCCGGCGCGGCCGCCGGCGTCGCGGCCGCCTTCAACACACCGCTGGCGGGAATCGTCTTCGGCATCGAGGAGATGAGCCGTGCTTTCGAGACACGTACCAGCAGCCTCATCATTGCGGCGGTGATCGCGGCCGGCCTGACCTCGCTCGCGCTGATGGGCAACTACGCCTATTTCGGCAGCAGTGCGATGTCGCTGGCCCCCGGCGTCGACTGGCTGGCGGTTCCGGTGTGCGGCGTGGTCGGCGGTTTGGCTGGCGGCATCTTCAGCCGTATCGTCATCATTATGGCGCGCGGCTTGGCCCATCCGTTCGGACGCGCGGTGAAGGGCCACCCTCTGTGGTTCGCGCTTGCGTGCGGATTGGCGGTCGCGATCTGCGGCCTTGTCTCCGGCGATACGATCTATGGCACAGGCTACCAGCAGGTAAAGACGGCCCTGGAGCAGGGCGGACCGCTGCCGCAGGACTTCGGCATCCTCAAGCTTCTCGCCACCACCTTCGCGGCAATCAGTGGCATACCCGGCGGAATTTTTTCGCCGTCACTCGCCGTTGGAGCCGGCCTCGGCAGCAATATCGCGTCCTTCTTCCACGACGCTCCGGTCGGCGCGATCATGCTGCTTGGCATGGTGTCGTATTTTGCAGGTGTAGTGCAGGCGCCGATCACCGCTTTTGTCATCGTGACCGAGATGACCGACAACCACGCCATGGTGGTGCCGTTGATGGCCGCCGCCCTGATTGCACATGCCACATCGCGGATGATCTGCGAGGAAGGGATCTACCACGCGCTTGCCAAGGGCTTTATTGAGCGGGCGACGCGTCCGCCGGAGACGAAAGCGGCGCCCGCTTCGAGCTAAGACCTACCACCCCTCCAGCACGATCTTGCCGCGCGACTTGCCGCTCTCGAGCAGCGCGTGCGCGCGCTTGAGATTGGCCGCGTTGATCGTGCCAAAGGTCTGGTCCAACGTGGTACGCAAGACACCCTTGTCGATGAGGTCGGCGACGTCGTTCAGCAGATGATGTTGCGCGATCATGTCGGCGGTCTGGAACGAGGAGCGCGTGAACATCGATTCCCAATGCACCGAGATGGCCTTGCCCTTGAACGCGGCAACCGTGAATTCCGGGGGATCGTCGATCAGGCCGAACTTCCCCTGCGGCGCCATCAAATCGGCGATCGCCTTGTAATGCTGGTCGGTGAAGGTGAGGCTCGCCACCAGCGCGACCGGCGGCAGCTTGAGCTTCTCGATCTGCTCCTTCATCGGCTTGCCGTGGTCGATCACCGCATGCGCGCCGAGATCGAGGCACCATTTTTGCGACTCCGGTCGCGTCGCGGTCGCGACAACCGTAAGGCCGGTGAGGCGGCGTGCAAGCTGGATCAGGATGGAGCCGACACCGCCGGCGCCGCCCGTGATCAAGAGCGTGCGCGGATCAACACTCTTGCCGGGCACCGCACCGAGCCGATCGAATAACAGCTCCCACGCGGTGATGGAGGTGAGGGGAAGGGCGGCGGCCTGCGCAAACGACAGGCTCTTCGGCTTATTGCCGACGATACGCTCGTCAACGAGATGGAATTCGGAATTGGTACCCTGGCGCAGGATCGAGCCGGCGTAAAACACCTCGTCGCCCGGCTTGAACAGCGTGACGTCGGGACCGACGGCGTCGACCACGCCGGCCGCGTCATAGCCCAGAATCTTCGTCTCGCCCTCGGGCGGAGCGGCGCGCTTGCGCACCTTGTAATCGACCGGATTGGCCGAGATCGCCTTCACGGCGACGCGGATGTCGCGGCCGCCGGGCTCGGGCTTTGCGGTCTCGAAATCGATCAGCGCGTCCTGATCCTCGATCGGAAGCGACTTCCTGTAGCCGACGGCCTTCATGGCGTGTCTCCTTCAGATAGCGTTGCAGATGCTGGGTCCCGGGTTCGCATTTTGGCGCCCCGGGACGACAGGCGAGACCTAGAACGCGAACTGCGTCCGCATCGCGACCGCATCGAATTTCGAGCCGACATCGGCGGTCGAGACCGGCGAGGCCTGCCTCGACACCGTGCCATGCAGATAGTCCAGCATGAAACGGACGTTGCCGTTGACATACCAGTTCAGCGCCGCCGTGTAGACGGTCTGCCGGCCGCCTGCGACGCCGGTGGCGGTTCCGAGCTGATCGTTGAGGTCGACCGTGGAGAACCGTCCCGCGATTTCCCACGCGCCCCAGCCACCGCCCTCGAGTGAGAACGGGTGCGCCGGCTTAACGCCGCCATAGGCCGCATTCGCCGCATTGTAACTGCGGCTCTCGCCCGTCAGCACGTAGCCGGCCTGCGCGTAGCCGCCCTGGAATTTGAGGCTCGGCGCACCTAGCGGCGGCAGGCCGGTATTGGCGCTGCGATCGATGTTGTACCAGAAATACTCGCCTTGCAGGATCAGCGGTCCATAGGTGGCGGCCGCTTCGACGCTGTAGACCTGCGCGCCGGAGGCATTGGCGATTGCGCCGGTCGTAGCCAGTGCCGTGGGATCGATGCGCAGTTCCGGACGATCGCTCAGCGTCACCGTCTGTGCACCCGTCACCAGATTGCGCGTCGGCTGGATCAGCCATTCGGCATTGCCGCCGAGATGGACTGAGTAGTCTTTGCCGCTGACGACCTGGCCGGCGACACGGGCGACCGCGCCGTATTGTTCCGTGGTGCCGTTCGGCGCAACGCTCGAGGCTGAGTGGATCGCACCGGTAGCGGGACCGGTAACATAGCCGCCCGCCCAGAACACGTCGTTGTACCAGCGCGTGCCGACCGCCGAACGGAAGTCCCCCGCGGCGATGCTGGTGGCGACGATGCCGGCCGAGGCGCGTTCCATGAACATGATGTCGTTGGAGCTCGTGGCCTCATCGAGCGTGTAGGGCAAGTCCATGATGCCGCCTTCGATGGCCATCTTGCCGCCGAATGGCTTCAAGCCGGTGTAGCTGAGATAGGCGTTCTCGACGCCGGAGACGCCGCCGCCGGGCAGCGAACCCGGAGCTGCGCCGCCAAATCCGTCGGAGGAGCCGCCGAAGTCGTAGATCAGCGCGAAATTCCAGTCATTGAAGAACTTGCCGGCGAGACCGATGCGCGCGCGGCGGACGTTCTCGCCGCTGTCGAGCTTTTGCGGCACGGTCGCCGCCGTGTTGGGCCGATAGTCATAGCCGCCGACATCCCAATGCACGCGGCCTGTGATTCCGACGCAGTTTGCTCCATCGGCAGTGCAGATGGTGGGCCGGTTGTTCGGCATCGTCACGACGACGCCGGATGCGGGCGCCGGTCCCTTGAGCGGGATCGCCGCGTTGGCGTTGGCGACGACGGCCTTCGCTTCGGACCGCGCTTCGGCTTTCGCCTCCGCCTTCGCCTCAAGCCTGGCCTTCGCCGTCGCCGCGGTATTCGCGGCGGTCTGGCTCTGGAGCTTGTCGAGCTTCTGCTCCAGCATCTTCAACTGCTGCTTCAGGAGCGCGATCTCCTGGTCGCTGCTGCTCGCCGATTGGGCCTGGGCCTGCGAAGCTGCCAGTGCGGCGGCGAGACCAATCGCCGTGGCTGCAATTCTTGTCCTGCTCACGTCATGACTCCATCGTTTGACGAACTTCCCCAAGTCGCTGGCGGAGAGCCTAGGTGTGATCGATGACTGCCCCGCGACGCTGCGCCCGGTTGCGCGGTTCCCACTGGTGTAAATTCGCCGCAACCGAATCCGCCTTGCACCACCATGCAAGATGACGCACATCATGCCAATCCACAGCCCCGGCAAATTGCTATTTCGCGCGCACAGCTTGCAGGCCGGACACACCAAAAAGGGGGGCGAATATGCCGCCGGGCGCCCTTCTATTGGGGGGCGAACGCGCCTATATTCCGGCGTCTTTTCCAAGAGGTAGGAATGTTTCGATCGACCTGGACCGCCGTCGTCACGGCACTGTGCATAGCCTTTTCGGCCAACTTCAATCCGGCCGCCGCGCAGGACCGCCGAGTGCCGTCCTCGCCCGCTGAACTGCGGCTGTCCTATGCGCCGATCGTGCAGCGGGTGCAGCCGGCGGTTGTCAACGTCTATGCCGCCAAGGTGGTGCAGAACCGCAACCCGCTGCTCGACGACCCGATCTTCCGCCGCTTCTTCGGCGTGCCCGGCCAGCAGCAGGAGCAGGTGCAGCGCTCGCTCGGTTCGGGCGTGATCGTCGATGCGTCGGGGCTTGTTGTCACCAACGTCCACGTCATCGAAGGCGCCGACCAGGTCAAGGTGTCGCTGTCGGACAAGCGTGAGTTCGAGGCCGAGATCGTGCTGAAGGACTCGCGCAGCGATCTCGCCGTGCTGCGGCTGAAGGACACCAAGGAGAAGTTTCCGGCTCTCGAATTCACCAATTCGGACGAGCTGCTGGTCGGCGACGTCGTGATGGCGATCGGCAATCCCTTCGGCGTCGGCCAGACCGTGACTCACGGCATCATCTCGGCCTTGGCGCGCACGCAGGTCGGTATCACCGACTACCAGTTCTTCATCCAGACCGACGCGGCGATCAATCCCGGCAATTCCGGCGGCGCGTTGGTCGACATGAACGGCAGGCTCGCGGGCATCAACACCGCGATCTATTCGCGCTCCGGCGGCTCGCAGGGCATCGGCTTCGCCATCCCCGCCAACATGGTGCGCGTCGTCGTCGCCTCCGCCAAGGGCGGCGGCAAGGCGGTGAAGCGGCCCTGGTTAGGGGCGAAGTTGCAGGCGGTGACGCCGGAGATCGCCGAGAGCCTCGGGCTGCGTTCGCCGACCGGTGCGCTGGTCGCAAGCGTCGTTCCGAACGGACCGGCGGCGAAGGCCGGGCTGAAATCCTCCGACCTGATCGTCTCGATCGACGGCCAGACCGTGGATGATCCCAACGCCTTCGACTATCGTTTCGCCACACGGCCGCTCGGCGGCACGGCGCAGATCGACGTGCAGCGCGGCGGCAAGCCGATTAAGCTGACGGTGGCGCTGGACGCCGCGCCCGATGCCGGCCGCAACGAGCTCGTCATTACCGCGCGCTCGCCTCTCCAAGGCGCGAAGGTCTCGACCATCACCCCGGCGCTCGCCGACGAGCTGCATCTGGACGCCGATACCGAAGGCGTCGTGGTCACCGATCTCGGCGGCGACAGCGCGGCCGCGAATGTCGGCTTCCAGAAGGGCGACGTCATCCTGGCGGTCAACAACCAAAAGATCAGCAAGACCAGCGATCTCGAAAAGGCGGCGGCCGAGCGCCAGCGCATCTGGCGCATCACGCTGGTGCGCGGCGGCCAGCAGATCAACGTCACGCTGGGCGGATGAGTCCGAAACGACCACAGGAGACGCCAACTCTCTTCGCCGCGGCGGGGCTCGATCACGAGGCTCCGCATCCGCTGCCGGATCGGCTGCGGCCGCGCGCGCTCTCGGAGGTCGTCGGCCAGGATCACATCCTGGGTCCCGACGGCGCGCTGACGCGCATGCTGGAGACGCGCACGCTGGGCTCGCTGGTGTTCTGGGGCCCGCCCGGCACCGGCAAGACCACGGTGGCGCGGCTTCTCGCGGACGCCACCGATCTGCATTTCGAGCAGATCTCCGCGGTGTTCTCCGGCGTCGCCGATTTGAAGAAGGCCTTTGAGGCGGCGCGTGCACGCCGCGAGATGGGCAAGGGCACGCTGCTGTTCGTCGACGAGGTGCATCGCTTCAACCGCGCCCAGCAGGATTCGTTTCTGCCGGTCATGGAAGATGGCACAGTGGTGATGGTCGGCGCTACCACCGAAAATCCGTCCTTCGAGCTCAACGCGGCGCTTCTGTCCCGGGCGCGCGTGCTGGTGTTTCGCTCGCTCGACGCGGCCGCGATCGAAAAGCTGTTTGCGCATGCCGAGGAGGTCGAGGGCCGCAAGCTGCCCCTCGACGAGGAAGCGCGCGCCGTGCTGGTGCGCATGGCCGATGGCGACGGCCGCGCGTCGCTGACGCTCGTCGAGGAAGTCTGGCGCGCCGCGCGCAAGGACGAGATTTTCGACGCCGCGCAGTTGCAGGAGATTTTGCAGCGCCGCGCGCCCATCTACGACAAGTCGGCCGACGGCCATTACAATTTGATCTCGGCGCTGCATAAGTCGGTGCGGGGCTCCGATCCCGATGCCGCGCTGTATTATCTCGCGCGCATGCTCGATGCCGGCGAGGATCCGCTGTTTCTGGCCCGCCGCGTCGTGCGCATGGCGGTCGAGGATATCGGGCTTGCCGATCCGCAGGCGCTGGTCATCGCCAACGCCGCCAAGGACACCTTCGACTTTCTCGGTCATCCCGAGGGCGAGCTCGCCATCGCGCAGGCGGTGGTCTATCTCGCCACCGCACCGAAATCGAACGCCGTCTACACCGCCTTCGGCAAGGCGATGCAGGTCGCAAAGCAGGCCGGCTCGCTGCTGCCGCCGAAACATATCCTCAACTCGCCGACCAAGTTGATGAAGTCGGAAGGCTACGGCGCATCTTACGAATACGACCATGACGCCCCCGACGCCTTCTCCGGCCAGGATTACTTCCCGGATGCGCTGGGCCGCCAGACCTTTTACGACCCGCCCGACCGCGGGTTCGAGCGGGAGATCAGGAAGCGGCTGGATTATTGGGCCAAGTTGCGGAAGGAGCGGGGTGGGGCCTAACCCTTTCGGACTTGCTGCAGGGTTCGATTTACGGTTTACGTAACGCGTAATTCACGCTAGTCCGGCCAAGAAATCGCCATGCCCCGCACGCCCATACATCCCGGTGAACACCTTGCCGAAGAACTGCGACAACTCGGCATCTCCGCCGCAGAACTCGCGCGTCAGGTCGATGTACCCGTGAACCGGATCACCGGCATCATCAATGGACAGCGCGGAATCACGGCCGATACGGCGTTGCGTCTTGGTCACTGGTTCGACACCAGCCCGCAGTTCTGGATGGACCTGCAGCAGCAATATGAGCTGCGCCTCGCGGAAGAAGAGGTGGGGGCGCAGGTTGCGTCGCTGCCGCGCCGCGCGACGGTGCAGTCGACACGAAAGCTTGGAAAAACCGCATGAGCCGCCGCATCAAGAGAATGAACCCGAAACCTCGCGAGCGCGACGAGCGCAAGGAGGCGCGTCCGTTCAAGGCGCGCAGCGCCAAGGCGGCGGGGCCGCGGCCTGGGGCGAAGCCGGGCGGGAAGCCGCCGCGATTTGCGGCCGGGCGCAACGAACGGCGCGCGCCCAAAGCTGTTGTGCAGGAAACGCCGGTTGCTGCAAAGCCCGTCGAGGCATTGCTGCCGACCAAGGTGCAGACCGTCAAGGTGACGGCCGACGAGAACAACATGCGCGTCGACCGCTTCCTTGAAGCGCACTTTCCCGGCCTGTCGTTCTCCCACATCCAGCGCGTCGTTCGCAAAGGCGAGCTGCGCGTCGACGGCAAGCGCGTCGACAGCAAGGACCGCCTGGAGGAGGGTCAGAGCGTCCGCATTCCGCCGCTGAAGCTCGACACGCCGAAGGCACCCAACCCGCAGTCGGAGGCGGCGCAAAAGACGCTTGCCGCGCTGAAGGAGATGACGATCTATGAGGACGACGACGTTCTCGTCCTGAACAAACCGGCCGGTCTCGCCGTGCAGGGCGGCTCGGGCATGACGCGACACATCGACCAGATGCTGGAGGTGATGCGCGATTCCAAGGGCCAGAAGCCGCGCCTCGTGCATCGCATCGACAGGGAGACGTCGGGCTGTCTCCTGGTCGCCAAGACGCGCTTTGCCGCCTCGCATCTGACCGGCGCGTTCCGTTCGCGGTCGGCGCGAAAAACCTATTGGGCGCTGGTGCCGGGGCTACCGAAGCCGAAGCAGGGCCGCATCTCGACATTCCTTGCCAAGGAAGAGAGCGAGGACGACACCATCATGCGCATCGCCCAGCATGGCGACGAGGGCGCAAGCCACGCGGTGACCTACTATGCGGTGGTCGAGACCGCCGGCAACAAGCTGACATGGGTGTCGTTGAAGCCGGTGACCGGGCGCACCCACCAGCTGCGCGCCCACATGGAACATATCGGCCACCCCATCGTCGGCGATCCCAAATATTTCAACATCGAGAATTGGCAGCTGCCGGGCGGCCTGCAAAACCGGCTGCACCTGCTGGCACGCCGCATCGTCATCCCGCATCCGCGCGGCGGCTTCATCGATGCCACCGCGCCGCTGCCGCAGCACATGCAGCAGTCGTGGAACCTGCTCGGACTCGACGCAAGCCGGTTTGATCCGATCGAGAACGCGCCTGAAGAGTAGTTGAACGGGGGCGGTTGAAGGGTTGGTGACTGGGCAGGGACCGAAACAAGATGCGCGAATTGTTCGATGAAGCTGCGGGGCGATCCCCGCTCGATCCGCAGGAGTTGGTCCGCCAGGCCACGCGCGTGCCGTTGCGCAAGCGTTTCTACAAGGAGGCAGGGGTAACCGAGGCCGAGGACGGCTTCGCCATCACCCTCGATGGCAAGGCGATCCGAACGCCCTCCGGGCGCCAGGTGGTGATCCCCTCGCGCGCGCTGGCCGACGCAGTGGCCGCCGAGTGGGCGGATCAGAACGAGACGATCAAGCCCATGACCATGCCGCTGACGCGGATCGCCAACAGCGTGGTCGAGGGCGTCGTCGACCGCGTCGATCTCGTCACGGACGACCTCGCAAAATACCTCCAGTCCGATCTGCTGTTTTATCGCGCCGGCCATCCCGAGGGACTTGTCGCCCGGGAGGCCGCGCATTGGGACCCCGTGCTGTTCTGGGCCGCGGAGACGCTCGGCGCGCATTTCATCCTGTCCGAAGGCGTCATGCATGTGACGCAGCCGGAGGAGGCGCTCCAGGCCGCGCGTGCGGCGCTGCCGGGGGATGCCTGGTCGGTCGCCGCGCTCCACGTGATCACCACGCTCACCGGCTCGGCCCTGCTGGCGCTGGCACTAGCCCATGGCGTACGCGACGCCGATCAGGTCTGGGCGGCGGCTTATGTCGACGAGGACTGGAATGCCGAGAAATGGGGCGTGGACGAGGAGGCGGCGGGCCGCCGCGCAGCCCGCCTGCGGGATTTCGAGGCTGCCGTGGCGGTTTTGGCCGCTGTGAAGCCGCCTGCGGCCAAAGGTCCTTAACGAGAGGTTTACGACGCAGGCGTTAGGGTGGCCCGTGCTCCAGGGCCCCTCGCGATGCCGACGCCGATAAGCTCGATTCTTCCCGTCAGTGCCGCCAGCCCTGTTGCTGACGCGGCGACGCCCGATCTTGTGCTGCAGGCCGGCAGCGTGGTCGACGCCAGAGTGGTCAGCGTGCTCGCCGATAATCTGGTGCGGATCGCGATCGCCAACCTCTCGATGGATGTGATGTCCGAGGTGTCGCTGACACCGGGACAAAATCTCCAGCTTGCGGTGTCGCAGAACGGCGGCACCATCCGGCTCGCCGTCATGGGCGGCGCCGGCGAGGCGACCGCCGATCAGGTCACGCTGACGCCGGCTGCGGCCTCGCTGGTTGACAGCCCCTCGCTTGCTCCGTCGGCGAGCGCGGGACGCAACGTGCTGACGCCATCGGAGCAGGTCGCCGTTACCGCAGCTTCGGCCGAGGCGGTCACAAAGCAGGGCAGCCAGGCGCCGCTGTTCGCCAATCTGGCCGCGGTCGTCACCGGCAGCGATCTTCCGGCGGGGCTGAAGCAGGCGATGCTGGGCGTGCTGGCGCAGCAGACGCCGCTCAACACCGGGCTCGATGGCGGCGATATCGAATCCGCCTTCCAGAAGTCCGGGCTGCTCCTCGAGGCCTCGCTCGCCGCAGGCGTGACGCCGTCCTCCGGAACGATGCCGGATTTGAAAGCCGCGCTGCTGGTGCTGCGGCAGACTCTGACAACGCTCGAGACGGCGCCACAGGCGCAAGGTGCCGCCCTTCCAGCTGATACCGTGGCGGCACCGCAGGTCGCTGTCGCGCAGACGCAGGCTGCACAGGCCGCATTGACCGCAACCGAACCTGAGATCGCCCAATCACCGCAAATGCCGCGCAGCGCCAATCTCGTAGCCTCTGTGTTGGCGGACATCGCTGGCGGTGCGCCGCAGGCTTCGATGCCGCGGACCATGACCGCAGGCCTTGCCGCCAGTCTCCTGCAAGAGATCACGCAAAACCTGCCGCGCATGATGGGGAACGTGCCGGGCTCGAACAAGGCCGTGCCCGACGGACATATTTTCGAGGCCGCCGCGCGCGCGACGCCACCACCGGTTCGCGGCGCGCTGCCGTCGCCGCAATCCATCGCCTCGCCGTCACTCGTACCGGATACGCCGCTCGCTGCCACCTTGCATCGCCTGCTCGACGACACCGATGCAGCGATCGCGCGCCAGACCTTGCTGCAGGTTGCTTCGCTCCCCGATCGCACCGACGCCGGCGGTCACAGGATCGATCCGACCGTGCCGCAGTGGAATTTCGAGATTCCATTCGCAACGCCGCAGGGCACGGCAATGGCGCAGTTCGAGATCTCGCGCGACGGCGGCAATGAATCCGCCGATCCCGCCAAGCGCGCCTGGCGCGCGCGCTTCACGCTCAATGTCGAGCCGGCCGGCCCCGTGCACGCTTTGATTACTCTGAACGGTGACAAGACCTTCGTGCGGATGTGGGCGGAGCGGCCGGCGACCGCACAGCAGCTCCGCGCCGGAATCGGCGAGCTCAACCAGGCCCTGACCAGGGCCGAGCTCAAGCCCGGCGACATCCTGGTCCGCGATGGCACCCCGCCGCAGCCCACACCGGCCCGTGCCGGCCACTTCCTGGATCGCGCCACATGAGCGACCCGTCGAAGCTTGCGATTGCGCTCCATTACGAGAAGGGCAGCAACGCGCCTGTCGTCGTCGCCAAGGGCAAGGGCACGATCGGCGAAAAAATCGTCGAGATCGCCAACGCCAACGACATCCCGATCGAGGAGAACGAGATCCTGGCCGGCGCGCTCTCCAAGGTCGAACTCGGCGAGGAGATCCCGCCCGACCTCTACAAGGCCGTCGCCGAAGTACTGGTGTTCGTGCTGCGGCTGTCGGGCAGGCGGTAGCTGTCATCGTTTCACCACGATAACGGCTTCATGGTCGGGTCCATTTTATCGTTCAACGGACATCGCTCTTGCTCACCCGCCGTTCGACTCTCGGTCTTCTCGCCGCAGCCGCGATCCTGCCATCGCGCGCACTCGCTCACGTCGCGCCGCCGCGCAACGAGATCCGTGACAGCCTTGCAAAGCGCTTCACCGACCTCAACACGGCCGGGACGTTCGTCGGCTACAAGGTCGAGGACTATCTGATCGTCGCCAGCGACAAGGAACGTTCGGGCGAGGCGAAGCTGCCGGCTTCGACCTTCAAGATTCCGAACTCGCTGATCGCGCTCGAAACTGGCGTCGTCACTGATCCCGACAAGGACGTATTTCCCTGGGATGGCGTGAAGCGTCCGATCGAGGCCTGGAACAAGGACCACACGCTGCGCAGCGCGATTCTCGTGAGCGCGGTGCCGGTCTATCAGGAGATCGCGCGCCGGATCGGGCAAGAGCGCATGCAGAAATACGTCGATCTGTTCGACTACGGCAATCGCGACATCGGCGGCGGCATCGACCAATTCTGGCTCACCGGCGCCTTGCGCATCGATCCGGTCGAGCAGGTCGATTTCGTCGACCGGCTGCGCCGTCGCGCGCTGCCGATCTCGAAACGCAGCCAGGATCTCGTCGCTGACATCCTGCCGGTGACCAAGGTCGGCGATAGCGTCATTCGCGCCAAGTCCGGGCTGCTTGGTGCAGAGCGCGGCGAGCCGTCGCTTGGCTGGATGGTGGGCTGGGCCGAGAAGGGCGAAGCGCACACCGTGTTCGCGCTCAATATGGACTGCAAGGAGCCGCGTCTGGTCGGTGAGCGCATGCCGCTGACGCAAGCCTGCCTTGCCGAGATCGGCGCGATCTAGCGCTACCGCGCGAGCGCCGCTCGACTAGCATCCTCCGGGTCAAGAAAAAACCGGGAGGACACAACATGAACTCAACGCCGCTCTGGCTGTCGTCGCTGACGCTTGCTGCCGCGGGCGGCTGGCTCGCCGCTACGATGTTTGCCGCTCCCGCCACCAGCAGGGAGCCGCGCTTTCCGCAGCTCACGATGGACCAGCTCGACGCCAAGCAGAAGCCGCTCGCCGAGCAGATCATGAAGGTCTCGAGCGTGGGCATCGGCGGGCCCTACAATCCGATGATCCGCAGCCCGGTGCTCGGCCAGCGTCTGTTTGACCTGTTCCACTATCTGCGCTGGGAGACCTCGGTCCCGACAAAACTCAACGAGTTCGCGATCCTGATCATCGGGCGGCAATGGCGCTCGCAGGTCGAATGGTACGCCCATGCGCCGCTCGCGGCGAAGGCGGGCCTGTCGCCCGACGTCATCGCGGAGCTGATGGCCAATAAGCGGCCTGCGAACATGGCCGAGGACGAGGCCGTGGTCTACGATTTCGTCACTGAGCTCACCACGACGAAGAAGATCGGCGACGAAACCTTTGCGCGCGCGAAGAAGGTGTTCGATGACCAGCAGATCGTCGACCTTACCGCGGTCGCCGGCAATTACGTGATGGTCGCGATGCTGCTGGCAATGGCGGAGGAGACCGTGCCGCCGGACAAGCAGGAGCCGTTCAAGCCGGGCGAGCCGTAAGAGCGCGTCATTGCGAGGAGCGAAGCGACGAAGCAATCCAGACTGCCGCTGCGGAAAGATTCTGGATTGCTTCGCTGCGCTCGCAATGACGGAGTATGTCGCGCTGGCCTAACCCAGCTTGAACAGCGCCTGCAAAAACTCCACCACGGCCTTGCGCGACTCGGCGGCAGTCGCGGGATTGCCGCCGACATGCGGATTGAGCTCGACGCAGGAATCCTTGTACGTGAATGGCGCTTTCGTATCGGCGTTCATCAGCACGCCGCCATCGCCTTCCTTGATCTGGCAGCTGCGTACCGTCTGCGCCCCCGTGGACACGGCAACCGTATTGACGCCGAGCAGCCCACTGTCAAAACCATGCGCGCTGTCGGGGTATTCGGTCAGCACCACGTCGCGGCCGGCCGTCTTGAGCCGCTCAACGAAAGCCTTGCAGCTCTTGACGGGATTGTAGTCGTCGGGCGTGCCGTGAAAGATGCGGATCGGGCGCACGGCGACGTCCGTGTCGTTCTGATAGGTCGTCGAGCAGTCGGGGTAGAACGGAATGTAGGCGGCGAACTGGATGCCGGACTTGTTCCAGAGCTTGTGGAAGCGCTCGAGGCTCGCATAGAGCGTCGCCTGTCCGCCGCGTGAAAAGCCCATCAGCACGATGCGATCCGGATCGACGCGGGGATGTTTTGCGAGGATCTCCAGCGAGCGGTAGATGTCGATGACGAGGTTGAGCCGGCCGAGCAGAGCCTGGTTCGGCCCCACCACCGTCAGCCCGCGGCCGGTAAAGCCGTCGATCACGAAGGTCGAGATGCCCATGGCGTTGAACGCGTGCACCCAGGCTTCGGTGGTGGTGCCGACGCCGCTCGAGCCGTGCATCAGCACCACGACGGGGAGTTTTCCGCTGCCTTGCGCCACGCGGAGTTCGCCTGCGACCGTCACCGGCTTGCCGGCCGCGGCGTCGCCGCTCAGGAATTGCTGGTCGGAGAGGGTGAGCGAGGGGATCGGGTAGATCTCGGCGCGGGTGGCGACTTCCCTGGGAAGCGATTGCGCGTTGGCGCAAATGCCGACGAACAGCGTTGAAATGCAGAGCGCCATGGCGACGCGGAATGCCGTCGGCATCGGATCCTCCCCCGTGATTTTCAGTGAGTAGAACAACAGGCCTGCGCGCTGTCAAATTGACGCAAGCCGGCGGTTCGCCTCAGGCGGGATCGGCCTTCTTCACCGTCAGCGCCTGGTCGATCGCAAAACCGCCAATCTCGCTCATCGCCTGCGAGATCACGTCGCCCTTGCGGGCAAAGCCGGCGGAGAGGAAATCGAACTGGGTGCGCGCCAGCCGCAGCACCTCGATCGGCACGGAAGATTGCGGTCTCGTTGAAGCTGTCGACCGAGGCGTGCAGCGTTTCCAGCTCGCTTGTGAGCTGGCCGATATGGCTCTCGGCGTGCTGCATCAGGCCGACAAGCTTGCCGCGCTCGGCATCGAATGCCGCGCGCTCGGCCGCCGCGGCCGAGGTGACCTCGGCAAGCTGGCTGCGCAGCCCGTCGATTTGCTTGACCATGGCGTCGGACGCCATCTCACCGGCCTCGCGCAGCTCGCTGTTGCGCGTGTTCTCTTCGTGCTCCCGGTGATAGAGGCGTTCCGCCGACATCGCCCGTTGCGTCAGCGACTCGATCAGCGCGGCCGCGCGCAGCAGCATCTCGCCGTTCCGCCCCGACACCATGCTGGCCATGCGCCGCAGGAAGTCCGTGGTTTCGGACGATGGGTTCGGCGGCAGGGGAACGACCGTCGCGGACATGGGGTGATGCTTGCAGCCGGAAATGATGACCGCCGCCGTACCGACTGAGCTCACGCAACATTCGGCGCCTGATCGTAAACGTGAGCAAGCCTGAATCGGCAGGTCCGGTCAACCGGAGCGGGCCGCCAAATTTACGGGCAGCGCGTGGGGTCAGGTATCCTTCTGCCGGCCGATCCGGCCGAGATGGGTGAAGCCGAACCCGGCCGAATATTTCAGGCCATAGCCCAGTGCCCGGTCGAGGCCGATATGGGCGAGCCAGATCAAGGCGATGGACAGGGTGAGCGGTGAGGCGAGGCCGAAACCTAACGTCAGCAGCGCGACCGGCGCCATGTAGCTGTGGGCGGCGTTGTAGACCATCGCGCCGAGTTTGGCGTCCGACAGGTATGCCAGGAAGCTGAGATCGGGGACGAAGAACAGCAGTGCGAACACCAGCCATGAGCCGTCCCAGGCCCAGTAGAGCATCACCATCCCCACAAACAGGGTCAGGCCCTCCAGCCGCAGCAGGATGTTGACGCCGCCTGTCGCCGCGCCGGTCTCGGCCGTTCCTTCAGTCATGCTCGTCTCCCAGGCAAAACTTTGAAATTCCTTGCGCTTTCCCGCTGCGGCAAGGCAGCCCTGCGGGACCGAAAGCCGCTTCCCGGCCCGCAAAATGCCGTGTTAGAACCCCGGCAATCGCATTTAGGCTAAGAACTGGCGGGAGCAAATGAAGAACATCCTGGACGCCCTCGAAGACCGTCGCGCCGGCGCAAAGCTCGGCGGCGGTGAGAAGCGCATCGAGGCGCAGCACGCCCGCGGCAAGCTGACCGCGCGTGAGCGCATCGAGCTCTTGCTCGACAAGGGATCGTTCGAGGAATTCGACATGTTCGTCGAGCACCGCTCCACCGAGTTCGGCATGGAGAAGAACAAGGTGCCCGGCGACGGCGTGGTCACCGGCTGGGGCACCGTCAATGGCCGCAAGACTTTTGTGTTCGCCAAGGACTTTACGGTGTTCGGCGGCTCGCTCTCGGAAACGCACGCGCTGAAGATCACGAAACTCCAGGACATGGCGATGAAGGCGCGTGCGCCCATCATCGGCCTCTATGACGCGGGCGGCGCCCGCATCCAGGAAGGCGTCGCCGCGCTCGCCGGCTATTCCTATGTGTTCCGCCGCAACGTGCTCGCCTCGGGCGTGATCCCGCAGATCTCTGTCATCATGGGCCCCTGCGCCGGCGGCGACGTCTATTCGCCTGCGATGACCGACTTCATCTTCATGGTGAAGAACACCAGCTACATGTTCGTCACCGGCCCGGACGTGGTGAAGACCGTCACCAACGAGGTCGTCACGGCGGAAGAGCTCGGCGGTGCCTCAGTGCACGCCACGCGCTCCTCGATAGCCGACGGCGCCTTCGAGAACGACGTCGAGACGCTGTTGCAGATGCGGCGCCTGATCGACTTCCTGCCGTCCAACAACACCGACGGCGTGCCGGAATGGCCGAGCTTCGACGACATCGGCCGAGTCGACATGTCGCTCGACACGCTGATCCCCGACAATCCGAACAAGCCCTACGACATGAAGGAGCTGATCCTCAAGGTCGTGGACGAGGGCGACTTCTTCGAGATCGCGGACGCTTTTGCCAAGAACATCGTCACCGGCTTCGGCCGCATCGCGGGCCGCACCGTGGGCTTCGTCGCCAACCAGCCGATGGTACTGGCCGGCGTGCTCGACTCCGATGCCTCACGCAAGGCCGCGCGCTTCGTGCGCTTCTGCGATGCCTTCAACATCCCGATCGTCACCTTCGTCGACGTGCCGGGCTTCCTGCCGGGCACCGCGCAGGAATATGGCGGCCTGATCAAGCACGGCGCCAAGCTGCTGTTTGCGTACTCGCAGTGCACCGTGCCGCTGGTCACCATCATCACCCGCAAGGCCTATGGCGGCGCCTTCGACGTCATGGCCTCCAAGGAGATCGGCGCCGACATGAACTATGCCTGGCCGACCGCCCAGATCGCGGTGATGGGCGCCAAGGGCGCGGTCGAGATCATCTTCCGCGCCGACATCGGCGACCCCGACAAGATCGCCGCGCGCACCAAGGAATACGAAGACCGCTTCCTATCTCCGTTCATTGCCGCAGAACGTGGCTACATCGACGACGTCATCATGCCGCACTCGACGCGGAAACGGATCGCAAGGGCGCTGTCGATGCTGAAGGACAAGAAGGTGGAAACGCCGGCGAAGAAGCACGACAATTTGCCGTTGTGAGGACGCACTTGTAGCACTTGTAGCCCGGATGAGCGTAGCGACATCCGGGTTTTCTATCCAAGTCCCGCATGTCGCTTCGCTCATGCGGGCTACTGATTCTGTTTCTGAGTTGGCATCCTCGATCCAAATCCAATGACCGACAGCGATCCGACCGACGCCATTTCCGACATCGAAGCGCGTATCGAGGCTTTGGCCGAGGTCGCCGAGCGATGCCGGAAGTACATCCTGGCATCCAAGCTCGCGATCGGTGGCGGGGCTGCGCTGTTGCTGATCACGATCCTCGGCTTGTTCGGGATGGGTCAGACCGCCGCGCTCGGATCGATCGCTCTGGTGCTCGGCGGGATCGTCTCGCTCGGTTCGAACGTCAGCACGCTGCGGCAGACGGAGGGTGCGATCGGTGATGCGGAGGCGCTTCGGTCTCAACTGATCAGCCGCATCGACCTTCGCGTGGTCGCGGATGCGCCGATGAAGCTCGTGTAACCGAGCAGCCTTACGCCGCGGCCCTGCGCGTCAGCACCTGCAACTCCTCGCGGCATTCGGCTGCGAACGCCTGAAGCTGCTCCGCGGTTTGCCGGTCGAGGATCGCTTTTGCCAGTCTTTCGGCGCGGGCAAGCTGGTCTCTGAGATATGCGATGCGGGCCATGTGTCACCTTCCGCAGGGTTGATTTGATGGCCGAGCCTACGGCCGCCGTCGGGCTAGTTATGTGCGGAGCATCACGTTCGGTGCGTAGGGTGGATTAGCGACAGCGTAATCCACCAAGGTTCATCGGATAGGGAAGTGGCGGATTACGCTTCGCTAATCCGCCCTACGAACTACGAACGCGCCGCGTCCGCCGCCGCGAAATGCGCCATCTGGTCCGCGTGGGCTTTTGCGAACGCTGGGCGGCTGGTGGCGCGCGCGACATAGGCGCGGCAGGCGGGACCGTCCGCGAGCCCATCGAACTGATCGACGACGCGCAGCACGTCGGACATCAGGATGTCGGCGACGGAGAACGTGCCTGCCAGCCATTCGTGGTTGGCCAGCACCGCCTCCATGTGCTTGAGGCGGAGTTTGAGGAAGTCGTCCACGAATTTCCACGCCGCCGTATCGGTCGGATGTCCCATGAACTTCGACATCCCCCAGGGCAGGCTTGCCATCTCCACCGAATTGAGTGCGGCGAACAGCCATTTCGTCGTCTCGGCGCGGCCGCGCGGGTCTTTGGGCATCAGCTTCTCGCTGCGGTCGCCAAGATGCAACAGAATCGCGCCGGTCTCGAAGATGGAGATGTCGCCGTCGGTCAGCCATGGCACCTGGCCGAACGGCTGGTGCACGAGATGCGCAGCGCCGCGGTCGTCGAACGGCACGCTGGCGACGCGATAGGGCAAGGCGGCTTCTTCCAGGGCCCAGCGCACGCGAAGATCGCGCACCCAGCCTCGCGGTGGTTCGGGAACCCAATTGAAAGTGGTCAGGGTGAGGTCGGCCATTTGCTGTCTCCGTGTCCTGCTTCGAAGCAAAGGACGAGCGAAGGGCGCACATTCCGACACCGTGCCACTCTTTTTTGTCGTCCGCGACGTAACCGGCTAGTCTCACCCCAAACAACAGAGGCAAATCCGATGCCGTCAGCCTTCTTCGTCGTCCGCGCCATCGTCCCCGATGCCCGGCAGGCGCGCCGCCTTTGACAGATGGTACGAGACGGAACATCTGCCCGACGCGGTGAAGGCGTTCGGTGTGGCTAAGGCCTGCCGGTTCTGAAGCCTCGACGATCCGCCACTGCATCAGGCGATGTATCAGTTCGAGAGCGAGGCTGCGCTGCACGCCATGTTGAAGGGCGATGCGCTGACGCAGCTGGTGGCCGATTTCAACCGCGATTGGCCCGACGTGACGCGCACGCGCGAGTTGCTGGTGCTGGCGCAGGAGTTTGGGAAATAGAGCACCGGGCTACGGCGCTGCGAATCCTCCCTGTCACCTGCGCAACGAAGCTGAACGCGCGATTCAGCTTCGGTTCATGTCGTCGCCGCGACACTTCCTCTGCATCACTGGCACGACCATCCAAGAGGAAGAAGTCATGGAGCGCCGGAACTTTTTAAAATTTGCAATCGGTGTCGCGGCCGGAGCTGCCGCGTTCACCACTGCCGCACAGGCCGCGCCGCTGGCGCCGCAGCCGCTCGGTGATGGCAGGATGCCGCAAGGTAATCCCGACGCTCATCCCGCAGTCACCAGCAGCGAAGAGGCCGCGCAGTTGAAGCCGGAGCAGGTGCACTGGCACGGCCATCACCGTCATTGGGGTTGGCGCCGCCGTCACTGGGGCTGGCATCGCCGGCGCTGGCACCGCCGCCATTGGTAAGCTTCGCGCTAAGCGAGGCTCGAACGGGGACCGCGATCACGGTCCCCGTTCTGATTCGAAACATCCCGGTGCGACGTCAGGCGCTCAAAAAGAAAATGGCCGCGCAGGCTTTCGCCGCGCGGCCATTTCGCTATGCGAAGAACGAGATCAGAACGGGCGGCAGCGGCCGGCGTACCAGCGGAAGCCGTAGGGGCACACGCGCGCGCGCGGCACGACCACGACAGGGGCCGGCGCAACCACGATCGGACCCGGACGGACAACGACCGGACCACGCATCGGGCGGCAGCCGCCATAGGCGCCGCGATACCAGCCGGGGCCGCAACCGCCGGCGGCGCTGGCCGCCTCGCTGAAACCAACGACCGCGCTGGCGAGCATCACGGCGGCAAACAGGTATTTCATTTGATCTTCCTTCTCGTCCTTGGGGAGGTTTTGCGGGCAGGATTGGGGCAGCTTCTAGGAGGGCTTGGCGCTTTCGGCGCACCATGAATCAAAAGACACGATTCGACACGTTAAAGTTCGCAACATGACGACACGACGCGAGCCAAATCTGCCAATCATGACCTGAATGCGGCATGAACATTCCCGCACGCGGCTCCGGACGACAGCAATGTCGCTAGCGGCCGAGAAAGCCCAGGACCAGCTCCTTGTACTTCTCAGGCGCTTCCAGGAAGACGAGATGGCCGGTGTCCGGGATCACCTCGGCCCGCGCATTCGGCATCTTCGCGGCGAGTGCTTTCGCGAGCTCGGCGTTCTGCCCCATTTTCGCGCGCAGCGCTTCCGGCGCGTTCGGCCGGCCCGGCGCGTTGTGGTCGTCGGCGCCCATGATGAACAGCGTCGGCTCGGTGATCAGTGCGATCTCGTGCGCCACCGGCTCGCGATAGATCATCTGGCCGGAACTGACGAAGGCGCGCAGCCAGCGCGAATAGTCCGGGCTGCCCTTGATGTTGAAGCGGGCGTCGATGAACGGCGTGATCGCCTCCGGCGGCAGCTTGATGGCATAATTAGTCTGGAGCTGCTTGCGATAGCCATCGGCCGTGAGCTTGTCTTCGGTCTCGATGATCTTGTCAGTCGGCGTCGGCGGTACATAGAGACGGTAGTCTTCCAGCCCGATCGGGGCCGTCAGAACAAGGTGAGCGACGCGGTCGGGATAGGCGCGGGCGATGCGGACGCCCAGCATGCCGCCGAGCGAATGGGCGACGATCTCGGCCTTGTCGATCTTGAGGTGATCGAGCAGCGCGATGGTGTTGCGCGCCAGATTGTCGAAATGCAGCTCGCCCGTCGGCTTGGAGGATTTGCCGAAGCCGATTTGGTCCGGCACCACGACGCGGTAACCGGCCTCGCTCAGCATCTTGATAACAGGCGCCCAGTAGCTCGACGGGAAGTTGCGCCCGTGCAGCAGCACGACGGTGCGGCCGTTCGGCTGCGCAGGCGGCACGTCCATATAGGCCATGCTGAGCTGCTCGCCGTCATTGACAAGAGGCAGCACGTGCACGGGATAGGGATAGGCAAAGCCCTCGAGCGCGATGCCGTAAGGCTCGCGCGGGGCGGTGTCGGCGGCGTGGGTGGAGGTGAGCGGAGAGGCGATGAGGGCGGCGACGAGCGCGGCCCAAGCGAAGCGGTTCATGGAGTCTCTGAGGGTCATGGAACGATGGTTCGCATAATGACGTGGACGGCCGCGGGTCAAGCCCGGCCGCGACGAGAGACGTCGTTCACACGGAGTTGTGTCTAGTCCCGCCCGTCACCGAACAACGCGGCAAACTGCTTCTCGCCGGTTCGGGTGAAATTCACCACGCGGCTGCCGGGCGTAGCGTCGCGCGCGGCCCATTTCAGCTCGGCAAAACGCTGCATCATGGCGGCGCCCAGCGTGCCGGCGAGATGGTGGCGCCGCTCGCTCCAGTCGAGACAGGCCTTGCACACGGGGCGGCGGGGATGGGTGAGCATGTCGGGCGAGATCTGCAGATGCTTCGCCAGGAAGCGCTCGCCATCCGCCGTCAGCTCGATCTCCTGCTTCCTCTGCTTGACCAGGTTTTTCGCGCGCAGGGTGTTGAGCATCTGCACGCCGAGATCGCCGGCGAGATGGTCGTAGCAGATCCGCGCTCGCCGCAACGCCGGATCCTTCGGCCCGGTGCGCACGCGCATGTGGCCGGTCCGTGCGGCAAGGCCCGCAAGGCCCTCCAGCACGCCGGCGACGTCGTCGTCGGTGAGGCGGTAGTAGCGGTGGCGGCCTTGCTTCTCCGGCTCGATCAGGCCGCCGGCCTCGAGCTTGGAAAGATGCGAGCTCGCGGTCTGCGGCGTGATGCCGGCCTCCTGCGCCAGCTCGCTCGCGGTGAGCGCGCGGCCGTTCATCAGCGCCGTCAGCATGTTGGCGCGTGCGGGATCGCCGACGAGCGAGGCGATCATGGCGATGTCTGGACCTGATTTCATGCTTCGATGATAGCCGAAGCATTGCGGTCGGGCAAGCGCGTAGCGTGGGGTTGCTCGTCATTGCGAGGAGCCCGTGACAAAATTGCGAAGCAATTTTGCACTGGCGACGAAACAATCCAGGCTGCCTCCGCAGAGGGATTCCTGGATTGCTTCGCTGCGCTCGCAATGACGGTTTGGAACCAGAGGAGCCCATCATGTCCGTCACCGTCTTCATCCGTTACCAGCTCGATCCCTTCAAGCGTGCGCAGTTCGAGGAGTATTCGAAGCGCTGGCTCACCATCATCCCGAAATGCGGCGGCGATCTGATCGGCTATTTCATGCCGCACGAGGGCACCAACAACATCGCGTTTGCACTGATCACCTTCGAGAGTCTCGCTGCGTATGAGGCTTATCGCGCCCGGCTGCGTCAGGATACGGAAGGCATGGCGAACTTCCACTTCGCCGAGGAGCACAAATTCATCCTCGCGGAAGAGCGCACGTTTCTGCGCCAAGTGGTCTTGTAAGTGATATTGTAGGCCATCAACGACAGGAGAGACGCCCATGATCGCCGTGATCTTCGAGGTCTGGCCGAAGCCGGAACACCGCCAGGATTATTTCGACCTCGCGGCCGACCTCAAGCCGATCCTGCAAACCATCGACGGCTTCATCTCGGTCGAGCGTTTCGAGAGCCTGACCGACAAGGGCAAAATCTTGTCGGTGTCGTTCTGGCGGGACGAGGCGGCCGTGCAAGCCTGGCGCAACACGATGGAGCACCGCCGCACCCAGGCCAAGGGCCGCGCGAAAATCTTCGCCGATTATCATTTGCGTATCGCCAGCGTCATCCGTGACTACAGCATGAATGATCGCGAGCAGGCGCCGAAGGATAGCCGCGCGGTGCACGATGCGCACTAGCGCGCGCCGCGGCACGTCCCCATCTCTGCGCGGCCAACAAGGGAGAGAAACATGCACGTGACAACTGCTGACAAGCGCGCGACCTTCAGGAAGATGCACGAGAGCGGCTGCTTCATCCTGCCCAATCCGGTCGACGTCGGCAGCGCGAAAGCGTTGCAGCACCTCGGTTTCAAGGCACTCGCGTCGTCGAGTGCGGGCTTTGCCTGGACCATCGGCAAGGCCGACAACCACGTCTCCGTCGAGGACGTATGTCAGCATCTGGCGGCATTGAGCACGTCCGTCGACATCCCGGTGAACGCGGATTTCGAAGGCGGCTTTGCAGTCGAGCCGGACAAGGTCGCGGACAATGTCGAGCGCTGTGTGCGCACCGGCGTTGCCGGCCTGTCGATCGAGGATTCCACCGGCGACAAGGACAAGCCGATCTACGAGCGCGCGCTCGCAGTCGAGCGCATCAAGGCGTCGCGCAAGGCGATCGGCGATAGCGGCGCGCTGCTGGTTGGTCGCTGCGAGGCTTATCTGTGGGGCGTGACCGACCTCAAGCTCGTCATCGACCGGCTCACCGCTTACGCCGATGCCGGCGCCGATTGCCTCTACGCGCCGGGCCTGAAGAGCCGCGAGGACATCGCCGCGGTGGTGAAGGCTGTCGCACCCAAACCATTCAACCTGCTGATCGGCGGCTCCGGGCTGTCATTGCAGGAAGCTGCCGATCTCGGCGTGCGCCGGATCAGCGTCGGCGGTTCGCTCGCTCGCGCCGCCTGGGGCGGCTTCATGCGGGCCGCGAAAGAAATGGCGGCGAAGGGCACCTTCGCGGAGCTCGCGAGCGGCTATCCCGGCGGCGAGCTCAACAAGATGTTCAGCTAAAGACAAACGAAAGCGGCAGGATCTGAAATCCCGCCGCTGTCGCATATTGTTGCAAATCGTTACTTCGCGCCGTCGGCCGGTGCGGGCGTATCCGGGGTCGGCTTGCTCGGCGCGGCGCCCGTGGTCACGCCCGGCCCGGTGTTGGTGCGCGGCGTCACGTCGCGCATGCCGGGAGGTGCAGCCGGATTGGTAGCCGGCGCCTGCTGGGCGGTCTGCGTCGCCGGCGTGGTGCTCGCCTGGTTGCTGGTGCCGGTGTTGTTCAGGCCGTAGAACACGGCACCCAGCACCAAGGCGATGGCCACGGCGAACAGGGCTACTTTGCCGCTGGAGGCGGGGCCTTCGCCAAGCTCCGGGTCGACCTGGAGCTGGGCATCCCGTCGCGCCGCATTGCGATACTCATCATCGGCGAGATTCGGGCGGTACGGATCGTTGATAAAACGGTCGTCAGCCATCGATTGGTTCTCCTCGATTATTGCGGCGGGACAACCCGTGGATGCGAGATTCTGTTCCGCCCTCCTTAATGCTTTCGTCGCATGTTGCGCCCGCGGCGGGAATCGGGAACCTGTTCGCTGGGGAACCTGAAGCGTAAGCTCCGCTGACGGAAGGGAACAAAGCGATGTGGAGCTTGCCGCCGAGCGATAGCGTGCTGCATCTGTTGTCGCTGGTCGCGGTCGCGGCGCAAGGCATGACGGCCGCGCTCGCTGCCGGCCGCCGCAGCATGGATTGGCTCGGCGTCTGCTTCCTCGGCTGCATCACGGCGCTCGGCGGCGGCACCTTGCGCGATCTCTTTCTCGGTCATTATCCGCTGGCCTGGGTGCAAAATCCCATCTACCTCGCACTGGCCGGCGGCGCAGCCTTCCTCACCATCCTGATGGCGCGGCTGGTGCACCGGCTGAAACTGGCCTTCATCGTGCTCGATGCTATCGGCCTCGTCGTCTTCACCATGACCGGCTGCGACATCGCCTGGCAGATGGATGCCACGCTGCCGATCGTCATCGTCTCCGGCATGGTGACCGGTTGCGCCGGCGGCGTCTTGCGGGACGTGCTCTGCAATGACGTGCCGTTGCTGTTCCGCTCCGAGCTCTATGCCAGTGTCTCGGTGGTGACGGGACTGTTCTATGCGACCGCCTTTGGCCTCAAGCTGAACGCCGAGCTCTGGACCATTTTGACGTTCGTCCTCGGCATCAGTTTTCGCCTGCTGGCGGTGCGCTACAAATGGGAAATGCCGAAATTCGTGTTCACGGAAGAGGAGGAGCGGTAGGTCTTCTTTCTTACCTCGCCCCGCTTGCGGGGAGAGGTCGACGCGCGAAGCGTGGCGGGTGAGGGGGGCTCTCCGCGAGTCCAAGTGTCACGATTGTCGCCGAAGCAGCCCCTCACCCCAACCCTCTCCCCGTAAGAACGGGGCGAGGGAGCGTACCGTCGCGGCCGCGCGAGGTTCGTTCGTTACGGCTCCTGCTTCCGCGCCTTGGCGACCTGCGCCGGCGTCACCAGCGGAGCGGCGTTGCCCCAGGCGTTGCGGATGTAGTTCGTCACCGCCGCGACCTCTTGGTCGGAGAGCTGGTTGGAATAGGCCGGCATCTCCCCGGTGTTGGGCGCGCGCGGCGTGGTCACGGTGTGGGCGCCGTCGAGGATGATCCGCAAGGTCGAGGACGGATTGACCGATTGCAGCAGCGCGTTGGCAGGCAGCGGCGGATAGATGCGCGGTGCGCCGGATCCGTCGGCCTCATGGCAGGCGATGCAGAGCTTGGCGTAGACGGCTTGGCCGGCCTTCATCTCGGGATCGTCAGGCGGCGTCACGATCGTCTCACGCCGCGCCGGCGGCAGGTCCTTCAGGTAAACCGCGATCGCGCGCACGTCGGCATCGCTCATCTTCGAAGTCGAGTTGACGACCACTTCTGCCATCAGCCCGCTGGCATGGCTCCTGGCGTTGCGCCCGCTCTGAAGATATTCCGTGACGTCCTCGACGCTCCACGATTTCAGCCCGGTGCGGGCGGCGCCATCGAGCCGTGGCGCGTACCAGCCGCCGACCTCGTTGCCCGCGAGTGCCTGCGCCTGCTTGTCCGCGCCAAAATAGTTCTTCGGCGTGTGGCAGGCGCCGCAATGGCCGAGCCCGGTGACGAGATAGCCGCCCCGATTCCACACCGCGCTCTGGCTCTGGTCCGGCTCGAACAGCCCGGGCTTGAAATACACCATGTTCCAGATCCGCATCAGGCCGCGATGGCTAAACGGCCAGCGTAGCTCCGGCGGCTTGTTGCGGCTCGTGACGGCCGCGAGCGTTCCGAGATAGGCGCGGATCGCTAGTGTGTCGTCTTTCGTCATCCGCGTGAAATAGGGGTAGGGGAACGCCGGGTAATAGTTCGAGCCGTCGGGCGCGACGCCGGTGCGCACGGCGCGGGTAAAGTCGGCGTCGGTCCAGGCGCCGATGCCGGTGTCGCGGTCCGGCGTCAGGTTCGGCGCGTAGATCGCGCCGAACGGCGTGTCGATGCGCTTTCCGCCCGCGAACGGTTTGGCGGGATCGGCGGTGTGGCAGCCGGCACAGTCGCCGGCCTCCACCAGCGCCTTGCCGGTGGCGATCAGCTCCGGTGAAGGCTCGGCAGCGACGGCCGCGCTCGCAACCGCACTGCACAACGCCAGACCCACGAGAGCCAGGCCAGCCAGAATCGTCCGCATCGAAAGCCTCTCCTGCGCCCCATCGACGCCGTCCCGGATGACCGGGCGTCAATTCGTTGCGCGACGGCGGGGGTATGGTGACACAAAATGAAAATCGCGGATGCCAATGCAGCCACGAAATTGCGATTTTTACCCGGCGCTGCCTTTGGTCCAGAATTGTGATGCGGAGCGTGAAATATCCGACATAGAGTGGCGGAAATGGTCGGCGCGCCCTAGCTAAAAACAACGGGCAGGCAACGGCTTAAGCAGCCAAGCGCTCAAAAGGGCGGAAGAGGACATAATGGGCATCAACCAGGGTCCGATCAGTCTCGATCAGAAATACACCCAGGACACCGGACATATTTTCACGACCGGCATTCAGGCCCTGGTCCGCCTGCCGATGGCCCAGATCCGGCGCGACCGTGCCGCGGGGCTGAACACCGCGGGCTTCATCTCCGGCTATCGCGGCTCGCCGCTCGGCGGCTACGACCAGCAGCTCTTCGCCGCGCGCAAGCATCTCGAGCAGTACAACATCAAGTTCCAGCCGGGCGTGAACGAAGATCTGGCCGCGACCGCGGTCTGGGGCTCGCAGCAGCTCAACCTCTCGCCCGGCGCCAAGTATGACGGCGTGGTCGGCATCTGGTACGGCAAGGGCCCCGGCGTCGATCGCTGCGGCGACGTCTTCCGCCACGGCAATGCCGCGGGCTCGGCCAAGAACGGCGGCGTCTTGTGTCTCGCCGGCGACGACCACGGCGCAAAATCCTCGACGGTCCCGCATCAGTCCGACCACGCCTTCATGTCGGCGCTGATGCCCTATCTCTATCCCTCGAGCGTCCACGAGATGATCGAGATGGGTCTTCTCGGTATCGCGATGTCGCGCTATTCGGGCTGCTGGGTCGGCATGAAGGTGATCACGGAGACGGTGGAGACCACCGCCGAGATCGACCTTACCGACGAGATGACGCCGTTCGTGATCCCGACCGATTTCGAGATGCCCGAAGGCGGCCTCAATCTGCGCTGGCCCGACGACCGCTTCGCCCAGGACCGCCGCCTGCAGGACTACAAGGGCTTTGCCGCGATCGCCTTTGCGCGCGCCAACAAGGTCAATCGCATCACGATGGACTCGCCGAACGCGCGCTACGGCATCATGGCGTCCGGCAAGAGCTACGAGGATATCCGTCAGGCGCTGCGCGAGCTCGGTATCACCCCCGAGGTCGCCGCCAAGATCGGACTTCGATTGTACAAGATCGGCATGCCCTGGCCTCTGGAGCCGGAAGGCGTCAGGCAATTCGCCGTGGGCCTCGAGGAAATCTTCATCATCGAAGAGCGCCGCGAGATCGTCGAAAATCAAGTGAAGCAGGAGCTGTTCAACTGGCGCGACGATGTCCGTCCCCGGATCATCGGCAAGATGGACGACCACGACAAGCGCTTCCTCCCCTTTGCCGAAGAACTCAGCGTCGCCTCGCTGGCCAGCTCGCTGACCGAACGCTTGCTTCGACTTGATCTCAATCCCGAAATTGCAACGATGCTGCGCGCCAAGGCCGATTGGTTCAACGGCCGGCAGGCGTCGCAAATGCAGGCGACCGCGCCTGTCGCCCGCACCCCGTATTTCTGCTCCGGCTGCCCGCACAACACATCGACCAAGGTGCCCGAAGGCAGTCGCGCCTTTGCCGGCATCGGTTGCCACTTCATGGCACTGTGGATGGATCGCTCGACCGAGACTTTCACACACATGGGCGGCGAGGGTGTGCCGTGGGTCGGCGTTGCCCCCTTCACCAAGGAAGAGCACGTGTTCGCCAATCTCGGCGACGGCACGTATTTCCACTCCGGCAGCCTCGCGATCCGCCAGGCGATCGCCTCCGGCGCCAACATCACCTACAAGATCCTCTATAACGACGCGACCGCGATGACCGGCGGCCAGCATGTCGACGGCGAATTGTCGCCGCAGCAGATCACCTTCCAGCTTCACAGCGAAGGCATCCGCGAGATCTATCTGGTCTCGGAAAATCCCGACGCCTATCCGGCGAACGAGATCGCGCCCGGCGTCAAGACCGCGCACCGTGACGAGCTCGATGCGGTCCAGAAAACGTTGCGCAAGGTCAAGGGCGCGTCCGCCATCGTCTTCGTGCAGACTTGCGCCGCCGAGAAGCGCCGCCGCCGCAAGCGCGGCACGATGGAGGATCCCGCGCGCCGTGTGCTCATCAATCCCGCGGTGTGTGAAGGCTGCGGCGATTGTTCGGTGCAATCGAACTGCATTTCGGTCGAGCCGCTGGAGACCGAGTTCGGCCGCAAGCGCGCCATCAACCAGTCGACCTGCAACAAGGATTATTCCTGCGTCAAAGGCTTTTGCCCGTCCTTCGTCACGGTCGACGGCGGCAAGATGCGCAAGCGCGCGCCGGCGGGCGTCGGCGATATTGGCGCGCTGCCCGAGCCGGCATCGCGCCCGAACCTGGACAAGCCCTACAACATCGCTGTCGGCGGCGTCGGCGGGACCGGCGTGCTGACCATCGGCGCGCTGCTCGGCATGGCCGCCCATATCGAGGGCAAGGCCTCGATGATCCTCGACATGTCGGGTCTGGCGCAAAAGGGTGGGGCGGTGCTGAGCCACGTCCGCCTGTCTGATCATCCGGCCGAGGTGACCTGCTCGCGCATCGTCACCGGCACGGCCGATGTCGTGCTCGCAGCCGACGAGGTGGTCGCGGTTGCCAAGGACACCATCTCGCTCTGCGACAGCAGCCGCACCCGCGGCATCATCAACAGCCACGTCATTCCCACCGCCGACTTCGTCCTCAACCGCGATTTCAACTTCCAGACCCGCAAGCTGAACGGGTTGCTGGAGACCGCGCTGCACAAGGACTCGGTATTCTTCGACTTCACCAAGCCGGCCGAACAGCTGCTCGGCGACAGCATCGCCACCAACATGATGATGATGGGCTACGCCTATCAGAAGGGCCTCTTGCCGTTGTCGGCGGAAGCGATCGAGCAGGCGATCGAGGTCAACGGCGTCTCGATCAAGATGAACAAGGAAGCCTTCCGCCTCGGCCGCCTCGCGGTCGCCGACCCCCAGCGCCTCGCCGATATGCTGAAGGGAACGGACGAGGCCGTTGCGCCCAGGACCCTGGACGCCATGACGCTCGACGAACTCGTCGAGCACCGCGCCAAGCATCTCACCGCCTATCAGAACGGCCGGCTGGCCAAGCGCTACCGCAAGCTGGTGGACCGGGTCAGCGACGCCGCCAGGCAGGGCGGCTATGACGAGGCGCTGACGCGCGCCGTTGCGGTCAACTACGCGAAACTGCTGGCCTACAAGGACGAATACGAAGTCGCGCGCCTTTATACCGACGGCGCGTTCGAAAAGCAGCTTCGCGACCAATTCGAGGGCGACTTCAAGTTCAACTTCAACCTGGCCCCGCCTATTCTCAGCAGGGGCGTCGATGCGCTCGGCCGCCCGAAGAAGCGCGCCTTCGGCCCGTGGATGCTTCCGGTGTTCCGCGTGCTGGCAAAATTCAAGTTCTTGCGCGGCACGTCACTCGACATCTTCGGTCGCAGCGCCGACCGCAAGCTCGAACGCGATCTGATCACCGGCTACGAGAAGGACGTCGCCACCGTGCTCGGCCTGCTGTCGCCGCTCACGATCGACACCGCGGTGGAGCTGCTGTCGTTGCCCGACCGCATCCGCGGCTACGGCCCGGTGAAGGAGAAGGCCGTAGCGGATGCCAAGGCCCGCTACGCCCAGCTCGCCGCCGACCTCGCGAACCCGCCGCCGGCTCCGCGGCAGATCGCGGCGGAGTAGAATTTTCGTGGGTGTACTCGCTAATCCACCCACCAAATTCCTGTTTGAAATCAACCACGGGTCTACTGTGCATGGGGTTGTTTTCGCAGAAAAGTGTGTTTCGATAAAACGAAACCGCTTGTGCCGTCGGGCAAAACACCTTTAGGGTTCTGCCCGTCGTTCCCGTCATTGCGAGCGTAGCGAAGCAATCCAGAAATGCGTCCGCGGAAAGATTCCTGGATTGCTTCGCTGCGCTCGCGTGACGATTCCGGAAGCAGAGGCCCTCCCACCGCACCTCGGCCATTTGCGCGAACCCGCTGCTCTCTCGCCCGGCGGAATATTTCCGCGCTTGCCAACAGGGCAGCAGCGGTTCAGAAAAAACTGGAAGTGAGAAACGCCAGCGGAGACCTTATTTGACCATCAAGGGCAAAGCCTACATTGCCGGGATCTACGAACACCCGACCCGGCATGCGCCGGACAAATCCACCGCCCAGCTCCATGCCGAGGTCGCCAAGGGCGCGATCGAGGATGCCGGGCTCAGCAAGGACGATGTCGACGGCTATTTCTGCGCGGGCGACGCCCCGGGCGGCGCCTGGCCGATGGTCGATTATCTCGGCCTGAACACCAAGAAACTCCGCCATGTCGATTCTACCGAGACCGGCGGCTGCTCCTACATCATCCATCTCGGCCACGCCGCCGAAGCAATCGCCGCGGGCAAGTGCTCGGTCGCGCTGATCACGCTGGCCGGCAAGCCGCGTACCGGCGCGATGCCGCCGCGCGCGGCCGGCGCCGAGGCCGATTTCGAGACGGCTTACGGCGCGACCACGCACAATGCCTACGGCATGTGTGCCATGCGTCACATGCACGACTACGGCACCACCAGCGAGCAGCTCGCCTGGATCAAGGTCGCGGCCTCGCACCACGCGCAATACAATCCGCATGCGATGCTCAAGGACGTCGTCACCGTCGAGGACGTCCTGAACTCGCCGATGATCTCCGATCCCTTGCATCGCATGGATTGCTGCGTCGTCTCCGACGGCGGTGGCGCGCTGATCGTGACCACGCCCGAGATCGCAAAAAGTCTGAAGAAGCCGCTGGTCAGACTGATTGGCCACGGCGAGGCGATGAAGGGCCCGCGCGGCGGCAAGGATCTCGACCTCACTTACTCCGCTGGCATCTGGTCCGGCCCGCGTGCCTTCGAGGAAGCCGGCATCACGCCGAAGGACATCAAATACGCCTCGATCTACGACAGCTTCACCATCACCGTCTTGATGCAGCTCGAAGACCTCGGCTTCTGCAAGAAAGGCGAGGGCGGCAAGTTCGTCGCCGACGGCAATCTGATCTCGGGCGTCGGCAAGCTGCCGTTCAACACCGACGGCGGTGGCCTCTGCAGCAACCATCCCGTCAACCGCGGCGGCATGACCAAGATCCTCGAGGCCGTGCGGCAGCTGCGCGGCGAGGCGCATCCGAAGGTGCAGGTCAAGAATTGCGATCTCGCCATCGCCCACGGCACCGGCGGGCTTCTCGGTGTCCGCCACGCCGCCTCGACTGCGATTCTGGAGCGCGTGTGATGAGCGAAGCCAAGAAATATCCGGCCCCGGTGACGAACCCTGAGACAGCGGCGTTCTGGGACGCGGCCAAAGAGGGCAAGTTCATGATCAAGCGCTGCACCGCCTGCGGCGAGGCTCATTACTTCCCCCGCGCGATCTGCCCGTTCTGCTACTCCGACAAGACGGTGTGGGAGGAGTCTTCGGGCGAAGGCACGATCTACACTTACAGCTTGATGCGGAAGTCGCCGACCGGTCCTTACGCGATCGGCTACGTCACGCTGAAGGAGGGGCCGTCGCTCCAGACCAATTTCGTCGATTGCGATCTGACGACGTTGAAGATCGGCCAGAAGGTGAAGGTGGTGTTCAAGCCGACGGACGGGGCGCCGCTGCCGTTCTTCACGCCGGCGTAGTAGGCGCGGCGAGTTCTTCCCTTCTCCCCTTGTGGGGGAAGGTGGCGCGAAGCGCCGGATGAGGGGTATCTCTCCACAGAGAGATTGTTCGATGAGGAGCGAACCCCTCACCCAAACGAGTTTGTTGCGGGCACCTTGTAGCCCTCTCCCACAAGGGGAGAGGGCGCAACAATGGGCGCCGCTCAGCTGAAGCTGCCGGGAGGAAACAACAAAAATGTCCGCCAGATACGACGAACTCAAAGGCCTCAAGAACCTCGGCCAGAAATATGCCTACACCGACCGCGAAGTGATGCTCTATGCCTACGGTATCGGCCTCGGCGCCGATCCGATGGACGAAAACGAGCTCGCCTTCGTCAACGAGGGCACGCTGACGCCGCGACCGCTCAAGGTGGTGCCGACCTTTGCGTCCGTTGCGGCGTGGGGCGCGGGTCCGGGCGAGATGAACCTCAACCGCGTGATGGTGGTCGACGGCGAGCGCGACATCACCTTCCACCAGCCGCTGCCGGTCGCCGCGCACATCACCGCCGATTCCTCCGTTGTCGAAGTCTACGATAAAGGCAAGGACAAGGGCGTCGTCATCAGCCACCAGACCGTGCTCAAGAACGAGAAGGGCGAGAAGCTGGCAACGCTGGTCGCCTCGCGCTTCGCCCGCGGCGACGGCGGCTTTGGCGGGCCGAACCTGACCCAGCCGGATCCGCACAAGATCCCGTCGCGCGCACCCGACACGACCATCGACATCGTGACGCGTCCCGACCAGGCGCTGGTCTATCGCCTCTGCGGCGACCGCAACCCGCTGCACTCCGACCCTGAGTTCGCGAAGAAAGCCGGCTTCCCGCGTCCGATCCTGCACGGCATGTGCACCTACGGCATCACCTGCCGCGGCGTGCTCCAGACCTATGCCGACTACGATGCCTCCGCCTTCCGCCAGCACGTCGCGCGGTTCTCCTCGCCGGTCTATCCCGGCGAGACCGTGACCATGGACCTCTGGAAGGACGGCAGCGTGATCTCGTTCGAAGCCAAGGTGAAGTCGCGCGGCGTCACCGTGATCAAGAACGGCAAGACGGTGTTGGGTTAGCAACACGCGACGGCCGTCGTCTCCCTCGCCCCGCACTTGCGGGGAGAGGGCGGGGTGAGGGGCTCTCACCACGAGCCGAGACGGTATTGAGACCTGTACCCCCTCACCCGGATCGCAAGGGCGATCCGACCTCTCCCCGCAAGCGGGGCGAGGTAAGAAAAACAAAACCAGGGAGAGCCACCATGGGACTACTCGACGGGAAGGTTGCGCTGATCACCGGCGCGGGCGGGGGGCTCGGTGAGGCCTACGCGAAGCTGTTCGCGCGGGAAGGGGCCTCCGTCGTCGTCAACGACCTCGGCGGGCCCCGTGACGGCTCCGGCGCCGACACATCGATGGCGCAGCTCGTGGTGGATGCGATCAAGGCCGAAGGCGGCAAGGCCGTTGCCAATCGCGCCGACATCTCCACGATGGAAGGCGGCCAGTCGGTGTTCGACGACGCCATCAAGCATTTCGGCCGCGCCGACATCCTCGTCAACAATGCCGGCATTCTGCGCGACCAGACCTTCGCCAAGGCCTCTGAGTCCGACTGGGACAAGGTCATTAAGGTGCATCTGAAGGGCACCTTTTGTTGCACCATGCCGGTGTTTCGCTGGATGCGGGAAAACGGCGGTGGCGTCATCGTCAACACCTCCTCGACCTCGGGCCTGATCGGCAATTTCGGCCAGAGCAATTACGGCGCGGCCAAAGGGGGCATCTGGGGCCTGTCCAACGTGCTGGCGATCGAGGGGCGCAAATACAACATCCGGATCTGGACGCTTGCGCCGGGCGCGCTGACCCGCATGACCGCAGACCTGCCCCGCTATAAGGAGAACCCCGGTGCGGCGCTGGGGCCGGACGGCATCGCGCCGGCCGTGCTATACATGGTCAGCGATTTGTCGGGCGACCAGACCGGCAAGGTGCTGGGCGTGTCCGGGCCCCGCGGCGTGCGCGAAATGCGGATGATGGAAATGGACGGCTGGAAGCCGCCGCACACGGGCTGGAACGCCCAGGACATCGCCGATCATGCCAAGGAGATCTTCTTCTCCGAAGAGCAGATCAAGATGGGGGCGCGGCGGTTTTAGCCATCGACAGAGAGAAACAAGGACAACGATGAAGCTCACCGCCGACGCCAAGGGCACCTTCGCAATCGCGCCGACGCCGTTCCACGATGACGGCCGGATCGACGAGCGCTCGATCGACCGCCTGACCGATTTCTACGAGGAGGTCGGCTGCGACGGCGTCACGGTGCTGGGGATCCTCGGTGAGGCGCCGAAGCTCGATGCCGCCGAGGCCGAGCAGGTGGCGGTACGCTTCGTCAAGCGCGCCAAGAAGATGCAGGTGATCGTCGGCGTCTCCGCGCCGGGTTTTGCCACCATGCGCTCGCTGGCGAAGGCCTCGATGGAGGCCGGTGCAGCCGGTGTGATGATCGCGCCGCCGCCGTCGTTGCGGACCGACGACCAGATCATCGGCTATTACAAGCAGGCGGCCGATGCCATCGGCCCCGACGTGCCCTGGGTGCTCCAGGACTATCCGCTGACCTTGTCGGTGGTGTTCACCCCCGCCGTGATCCGCAAGATCGTCACCGACAATCCGAACTGCGTGATGCTCAAGCACGAGGACTGGCCGGGGCTGGAAAAGATCTCGACGCTGCGCAATTTCCAGAAGGACGGCTCGCTGCGGCCGCTCTCGATCCTCTGCGGCAATGGCGGGCTCTTTCTGGACTTCGAGATGGAGCGCGGCGCCGACGGCGCCATGACCGGCTATGCCTTCCCCGAGCTTCTGATCGACGTCGTGCGACTTTCGAAGGAAGGCAAGCGCGACGCCGCGCATGATCTGTTCGACGCGCATCTGCCGCTGATCCGCTATGAACAGCAGCCCGGCGCGGGCCTTGCCGTGCGCAAATACGTGCTGCAGAAGCGCGGCATCATCGCCTCCAGCGCCCAGCGCAAGCCCGGCGCCACCATCACGCCGACGGCGAAGGCAGAGGTCGAGTACCTGCTGTCGCGCGTCGCCCGCGTCGACAAGCGTGCCAATCTCGGCCCGCAATCCAGCGCCGCAGGTTAATCGAATGGCCGAGGCATCAGCATCACGCCCTGCATCGACGATCCTCCTGCTGCGCGACCGCGCGAAGGTCGACGGCAAGAGCCGCGACGAAATCGAAGTCTTCATGATGGTCCGCCATCATCAGATCGAGTTCAATTCGGGTGCGCTGGTGTTTCCCGGCGGCAGCGTCGATGCCGGCGATCGGGAGATCGTCGCCCGCTCCGATCTGTATTCGGGCGGCGAGGGACTGAGTGAAGCGGACCGCGGATTTCGGATCGCCGCGATCCGCGAGACCTTTGAGGAAAGCGGGATCCTGCTGGCGCGGTCGAAGGATTCCGGCACGCCGGTGGATGCCAGGCGAGCCGGTGAGATCGCCGATGCGCATCGCGTCGCGCTCAACGAGCACAAGATCAGCTTCCTGAGCATTCTGGCCGATAACGGGCTCCAGCTCGCGCTCGACACGTTGGTGCCTTACGCGCACTGGATCACGCCCGAGGGGATGCCAAAACGTTTCGACACCTGGTTCTTCCTTGCGGCAGCGCCGCCCGACCAGCTCGGCGCGCATGACGGCCGGGAGTCGACCGATTCGATCTGGGTCTCGCCGCGCGAGGCGGTGGAGGGAGGCGAGAGCGGCCGCTTCAAGCTGCCGTTCCCGACCACGCGCAATCTGATCCGGCTCGCCAAGCAGGGAAGCGTGAGCGCGGCGCTGGAGCACGCCCGCGGCATGTCCGTCGTGACGGTGATGCCTGTCATGACCAAGACCGAAACCGGCCGTCAGCTCCGCATTCCCCGCGAGGCCGGCTATGACGGCGAGGTGTTCGAGGTCGAGGCGCTCGGCTAGAACACTTCGACACACAACGAAGTATCGGCGAGGGCAGACGCGCTAGGTTCCGTCCCTGACAACGGGATCGAGCGCGCGACATGGACAACCGACAGGACAACAACATTGCCGTCGAGCTGGCGTTGCTGCTCGCGCTGGCGACGCTGTGGGGCGGCTCCTACACCTTCATCAAGCTCGGCGTCGCCACCATTCCGCCGATCACGCTGATCGCGGCGCGCACCACGATTGCGGGCCTCCTGCTGCTCGCGATCATGTGGGCGCGAGGCATCAGGATGCCGACGGATGCCGCGACCTGGCAACGCTTCGCCTTCCAGGCCGTGCTCAACAGCGTGATCCCCTGGACGTTGATCGCCTGGGGCGAGCGGCACGTCGATGCCGCGCTCGCGACCATCCTCAACTCGGCCGGCCCGATCTTCACCTTCCTGCTCACGGCCCTAGTGACGCGTCACGAGGCGACGACACCGCGAAAGCTGGTTGGCGTGGTTGCCGGCATGGCCGGCATCCTGCTGATCGTCGGCGTCGACGCCGTCCATGATGTCGGAAGCGGCCTCGTCGCGGAGGCCGCTATCGTTGCCGCCACCATCTGCTACGCCTGCGCCGCGATCTTCGGCCGCAGCTTCAAGGGCCTCGATCCCATGGCGCCCGCGGCCGGCTCGCTGCTGGCGGGGGCGGCGGCGCTGGTCCCGGCCTCGCTCATCGTCGAGCAGCCCTGGACACTGTCGCCCTCGCTGAGTTCCGTGCTGGCGCTGCTCGCGCTGGCGACATTCTCGACCGCCGCGGCCTTCGTGATCTATTTCCGCCTGATCCAGATCCTGGGCTCGGTCGGCACCACGGCGCAGGCTTATCTCCGCGTGCCGATCGGGGTTGCCATCAGCGTCGCCTTCCTCGGCGAGAGCCTGAGCCGGACCGCCTGGATCGGCCTTGCCTGCGTCGTTCTCGGCGTCGCCGCCATGACCATCCCGGCCCGGCGGCCGGCCGACGTCAAAACGTCATAAAGCCGAGGCGGCGGGGGTCCGGCAGGGCTGCAATATTAAGGATATTCGGCGGCGAGACGCATGTTCCCCCGGGACCGCAATACGTCGTATATTGGAGCTCCAATAGCCGGGTCCTCACATCACCAATGTCCGCCGAATTGACGCCGACCCCTGAGAAAAAGCGAACATTCTCGCTCTCCATCGGCCAGCTCACGTTCGGCAGCTTCCTTCTGGTGCTGGCGGTGATCATCGTCACCTCGACCGCGAGCGTGATCGCGATCCGGCACATCGACACGACCTTTGCCGAGCTGCAGCGGCTGCAGAGCGTCGGCGACCTCGCCGAGGACATCGACCGCCGCATGAACGAGCTGCGGCTCGCCGCGCGCGACTTCGTCACCGATCCCGGCGCCGGCATCCAGTTCAAGCAGGTGGGCGAGGCGGCCTCGACGCTCAGCGACATCCTGAAGAAGACCCGCATCGAGCTCGTGCCCGAGCAGCAGGACATGATCGACGGCGTCAGCGAGCGGCTTGCGACCTATCGCAGCGGGCTGGAGCGGATCTCGACGCTGATCGACCGCCGCGCCCAGCTGCTTGCCGGCCTGCCGCCGCTCCGTGACCAGTTCGACGCGGCTGTCTCTGGCACTGCGGACCGAGAGCTGGCGTCCCGCTTGTCGGAAGCGCAGAGCCGGATCGCGCTCGGGTTGCTTGCGCGCAACCCGTCTGCGGCTGAGCAGGCGGCGCAGAGCATGCGAGCGATGGGCGTCACTGATCCCAAGCTCAGATCGGCCGTCAACGACTACGCCGAGGCGATCATCGCGGTCGCTGTCCGTGAACGGCAGATCGCCGACATCGATCGCGAGGTGCTGGGAACCGAGGGCCGGCTGATCGGCCGCGTCACCGAATTGCTGCGCGAGGTCAGCGCCCGGCGCGGTCACGTGCTGTCGCGCGACTTTGCCCGTACGCTGACGGAGGCGCGCTGGCAGAGCATCGTGCTCGGTACCATCGGTGTGCTGATCGGTATTCTCGCGGCCGGCTTCGTGGTGCGGCGGACAGTCCGTCCGCTCGCCCAGATCGCGCGGTCGATCCGCGCGCTCGCAGCCGGCGAGAAGAACACCTCGATCCCGTCCGCCGATCTCGACAATGAGATTGGCGACATCGCGCGGGCGGCCGAAGTGTTCCGCCGCGCGCTGGAGGAGGCCGACACGGCGCGCGAGGCGGCGGTGCGCGCACTGACCGAGCAGCGCCTCGCCGAAGAGAGCTACCGGAAACTGTTCGAGGGCTCGGTCGATGGCATCTATGTCACGACGCCGGCCGGCGACCTCCTCAACGCCAATCCGGCGCTGGCGCGGATGATGGGCTACGACAGCCCGCAGCAGCTGATCGACAGCATCAACGACATCGCCCACACAATCTACGTCAATCCCGAGGCGCGCGTCGAATATCAGCGGCTGATGGCACGCGACGGCATGGTGCGCGAGTTTGAGTACCAGGTGCGCCAGCGCGGCGGCGACATCCTGTGGCTGTCCGACAGTGCCACCGGCGTCCGCGACGAGGCGGGCAAGATCGTCCGCTACGAGGGCACGCTGCGCGACATCACGGACCAGAAGCGCGCGGAAGACGCCATCGCCGAAGGACGGCGCCTGCTCCAGCAGGTCATCGACACCGTGCCCGCGGTGATCAACGTCAAGGACCGCGACCTGCGCTACGTGCTGATGAACCGCTACATGGCCGGCATCTTCGGCATCGAGCCCGGCGATGCGCTCGGCCGCACCACGGCCGACCTGATGTCGCGCTATGGCGCTGCCAAGTCCGACGAGAGCGACAAGCGCGTGCTGACGCTGCGGAAAGGCCTCGGCTTCTACGAAGAGGAGTACATCGATGCTTCCGGCCACATGCGGCAATGGCTCGTCAACAAGCTGCCGCTGCTCGATGCCGAAGGCGAGATCGAGCGGATCGTGACCGTGGCGCTCGACATCGGCGAGCGCAAGCGCGGCGAGCAGGAGATGCGGAAAGCCAAGGAATCCGCCGAGACCGCGCTGCGCAATCTGCGCGAGACCCAGGCCTCGCTGATCGAGGCGGAGAAGCTGGCGGCGCTCGGGCGCCTCGTCGCCGGCGTCGCGCACGAAGTCAACAATCCCGTCGGCATCAGCCTCACGGTCGCCTCCGCGCTGGAGCGCAAGACCGCGGTGTTCACCGCCGAGGTCGAGCGTGGCGAGCTGCGCCGCTCCACGCTCAACGACTTTCTCCATACCAGCCGCGACGCGTCCTCGCAGCTCGTCGCCAATCTCAACCGCGCCGCCGAGCTGATCCAGTCGTTCAAGCAGGTCGCTGCCGACCGCAACTATTCGGACCAGCGCAGCTTCGATCTCGGTGACCTCACCGAGCAGGTGGTGATGAGTCTGCGTCCGGGCCTGCGTAAGCACAATCTGACGCTCAACGTCGAGTGCCAGCCTGATCTGACCATGAACAGCTATCCCGGACCCTACGGCCAGGTGCTGACCAATCTGTTTCTCAACGCGGTGGCGCACGCCTTCCCGGACGGTCGGCCGGGGACCATCGACATCCAGGTGCGCGAGTCCGGCAAGGACAATGTCGAGATCATCTTCTCCGACAATGGCTGCGGCATGTCGCTCGACGTCCGCCGCCGTGCCTTCGATCCGTTCTTCACGACGCGGCGCGACCAGGGCGGCACCGGTCTCGGGCTGCACATCGTCTACAGCATTGTCACGAACAGGCTCGGCGGACGGCTCGATCTGGATTCCGAACCGGGCAGCGGCACACGTATCCAGATCATCCTGCCGCGCGTGGCGCCGCTCGAGCAGGCCGCGGAATAGCTCGAACGTTTTCGAGCGAAGTAGATGCCGGTCCGCGTGAAGAAAACGCGTCGAAACAACAATCCAGAGCTTCGGTCGATTCAATTAAAACCCGAAGTTCTAGTCGGCCTCCGCAAGCTTGTGCAGCGTTGCGCCGAAAATCTGGCTGGCCTTGCCGACCAGCGCGGTGCCCGTCATTTCCCCGCGCGTCTCCGTGAAGGTGCCGCTGACGCCGATGCCGACCGCGGCAGGCCCGCCGAACAGCGGATTGTCGTCGCCCCGCGGCGAGGTGTGACGCTGGACCAGCACCTCACCCTTGAAGGTGTTGTCCTTCACCGTGTAGCTGCCGGTGTAATAGAGGTAGGCATCGCCGCCAAGAATCTTGCCGTCGCGAAAAAGAATCACGCCGCTGCCCTTGCCGACCCGACCATCGAGCAGGTTCACGTGAATCGAATAGAGGCCGTTCTTCATAACGTCCCGAGGCCGGCCGCCATCGCCCAATGGCGTAACCGGTAGGCATTTATGCCAAAGGGCATGCGGCCACGCAACGCGGGAGTTTGGCTGCCGGCCTTGCGAGCCTGTCCGTGAGCCGTAGTTGTCCCGGCTTGTCTATGACACCGCCATGACGGTCTGATCATGAAGCGAGGCCAGTCGTTGCGAATCAAGTTGGCCCGCGAAATGCATAACCATTGTTGCACTGGCCGCGGGGTGCTGGAGCAAGACAAACGTGAGCAACTGGATCGATTCCGGCGGCGAGGAGCCGCGTCTGTACAGTGTGCGTCCCACGATTTGCGAAACACGACAACGGCGGATTGGCGGCGCGGTACGCTGGCGAACCGTGGCGAGCCTCGCTTGCGCCCTGGCCCTGATCGCACTCGCAGCCCCCTTCGGGCACGCGCGCGACCGCGGCCAGTTCGTCAACACCAATGCCGAATTGAAGGCCTGGTTCGACGGACTGCGAAGCGGCAAGGGGCCTTGCTGCTCCGATGCAGACGGCTCGGCACTCTCGGACACCGACTGGGACAGCAAGGACGGGCACTATCGGGTCCGCGTCCCGCGCTATGGCTACGTGATCGACGGCCGACCGCAGGAGCTCGTCTGGGTCGATGTGCCAGAGGAGGCCGTGATCTCGGAGCCGAACCGGGTGGGACGCACCATGGTCTGGCCGATCTACGGCTACATGGGCGTGGCCATCCGCTGCTTCATGCCCGGCAGCATGACTTAGGCGCGCGGGGCCCCACGTCGCCCGGTGCGCCGATGCGGCGCGCGCCGTGTCAGGTATATTTCTTGTCGCGCTCGAGCAGCTCGATGGAGATGCCTTCGGGGCCGCGGATGAAGCAGATCCGCACGCCGGGGCGGATCGTGGTCGGTTCGCGCGTGAAGGTGACGCCCTTGGCCTTGATCTCGGCGGCGACGGCGTCGATGTCCTTCACCGTGAGACCGAAATGGTCGAGCCCCTGATGCGGGTGGGGCGGCGGCGGGTTGACCGCGTTGTCGCCCTCGAGTGGCGCAATGAAGATCCTTGCGCCTCCAAGATTCACGTCGATCCGTCCGGGAGCTTGCACGATCTCGCCACCAAGGATGTCCCGCAGCCAGGCCGCCGTGGCCTCCGGATCGGGGCTGCGCAGATGGACGTGATCCCAAGTGACGACTGGCATTTCATGTTCTCCCGACGGGTCTTGACGTTGCAGCGCATGTTAGCGGCCTCGGCCGGTGACCGCCACCGCTCTTGCCGACTCGCCAGTGCGCGGGAACCTTAGTTCGTCTTCCGGATTAAGGTAAGCAGTGGCGGAATCCGTTGTCGAACGTGCTTCCGCCGCGATCGGTGAGGCAACCATGAACGCTGGGTTTGACCGCATCGGGTTAGGGCGTTTCGCCGGGCCCGGCGAACGACTGGCGCGGGCGGTGACGATCGCGAGCGTTTCAGTTGGGCGAGGCCTGCTATGGCTGTTGGCGGCCATCATCGTCGGTTGCGGCGTCTGGATGCTGCTCCCTGTTTCCAGAGGCAACAGTGCCGAACCGGTGAGGTCTGACGTGGCAGCGGTCGAGACGGCGCCTTTGGGCGATGCGGCCGCCCCGTCGTCGCCTTCCGAAGCTCAGATTCCGACAATGGCAGAACTCGGTCGGATCAGGATTTCATCTCAGACCTGGCGCCGCGGCGGCCTTGGCTCGAAGGCGCTGGTGACGCTCACGCTCCGCAACGACAATGACTATGCCGTAAAGGATGTCGAGATCGTCTGCGCTTTTGCGCGGCGCGATGGCAGTCATCTCACCGACCGCAGCCGCGTTCTGGCTGATACGGTCGGCATGAAGAGCCGCAAGACTTTTGCGCGCATTCCTGTCGGCTTCGTCAACGTGAATGCCGATCAGGCGAAGTGTTCGCTTGTGGCAGCACGCCGGACCTAAGGCCGGCATTTTCCGGTAGCGGAAAAGTTACTGTCCTGGGGGCTTGGGCAAAAAACTTGGCGTCGCCATTTGAACCGAACGGCTGGGCCAGGAACCAATTAAATGATCGCCCGTTAAGGCGGAGAGCCCACGCGGGGATGCGACGGGCGGAGCGTGGCCAAATGCCCATTTTTCGGTATTTCTTCTTTGTCGGTGGAGCCTTGCTCGCACTGCTGTTCGCGGCGAACTCCGTTCTGCCGACTTCGCCTGTGACGCAGGCTGTCGCAACCGCAAGCAACGAACAGCCTTTGATCCGGATCCGGTCCGATCGCCACCTGCCGGAGCGCGTCGTTCTCGACACCAGTCAGCCGACGCTTGCCGCCCCTGCGGTGAAGATCGCCGCCGTCGCGGCTCCCCAGCCGCCCGTGGAGAGCATGTCTCCGGCTTTGGCCGAGATTTCAGCCAAGGCACGGGTCCGCGAGACGTTCGCCCAATTCACGCCGGCCGCGAAGGCCAATACCGCTGCCGCCAAGAGGACCGAAGCCAAGACGCAAATTCAGCCGCAAGTTCAGGCGCAGGCCCAGCTTCCTCAGGCCCAGCCCCCTCGGACCCCGGCGCAGCAGCCCAAGCGCAAGGTCGCCAGAACGCGTCCGATGCCGCAGCAAGGTGGGCCGATGATGGTGATGGCGCAGCAGCCGCATTTCGGCTTCTTCAACAGCACTTGGTAAGAGCGGGTCCGACCCTTCTCGAATCCGGCGGGAAGGGCTTTTTATTGGCCGGCCTCTCTGCTAATTCGAACCCATCCGAACGTCGTCCGGCCTGCTGGCTCGCCAGCAGCGATCTGGGGCGTCTCGGTTACGGCCCAAGATCTGGGCCAGGGCGCTCGTAGCTCAGCTGGATAGAGCATCGGATTTCGATTCCGAGGGTCGGGAGTTCGAATCTCTCCGAGCGCGCCAATTCCGGATATGTTCCGAAGAGGCGTTGACAACAACGACCGTCGCAGCGGCCTGGCCCGTCAGCCTGCCGTCGGACCTGCTTGCCGGCCTCGTGCCAGCGTGTCGGACGGGGTTTCGTGGAAGGTTGCGCGGTAAGCTGCGGAAAACTCGCCCAAATGGTGAAAGCCCTGGGCGCGCGCGCATGTGGCGACGGTGGCGCCGCCGCCCTTGAGAAGGCGAGACCGCGTCGCCCACAATTTTTTGAGGCGAATGTACTGGTGCAGGCTCATGCCACACACCTTGCTGACGGCGCCGCCGAGCGTCCGGATCGAGACGCCAAACTCGCCGGCGAGATCGGCGGTATAGATCGGAGCGGTCTGATGTGCAGCGACGTAATCGTCGATCCGCTGCACGAGTTTGATCGACCGCTCGCCCTGGACGGAGGCACTCCGGTCTGAGAGTGGATCGATGCGAAACAGATCGTCGAGCGCGAGCAGCAAGCCTTCCTGGAGATGGGCGGCGACCTCAGTCGTTTCGAACAAGGCCGGCTGCACCGACGCGGTTCGCAGAATGTCGAGAAGGAGTTGCCGTGCGTGGAGCAAAGCGGGGCGGTTCGCGCCGTGGGCCCGCAAATCGTCCGCCTGATCGAACCAGCCCCGGTCACTCAGGCCGGGTGAGAAGATGATCATCGCATGATGATTGGTCCGACGCTCGACGAAATGGCATTCATCGCTGCCGCGGAGCGCGATGAAGAAACGCGCGTCGAGATCCATGCCCTTGGAATTGACCTGAAGGTCGTCCGTCATGGGCAGGATCACCATCCCGCCGGGCATCCGATAGGTGGCGTCGAGGATGCGTGCGAACGAGCGCATCATGACGATGCGGCAGCCGGGCAGGGAGACGACAGCGCGAGCCGCCGCGAAATTCCGGACGTCGAGCGGAATGCTTCTCGCATCCTCCATCGACTCGATCGGCCGAAACGCATCGACGTCGGCAAAGCCGATCAATCGAAGCGCGGATGATGGGGCGAGGGCGTCGAACAACATGCGTGTGGCCGGCTGCCGCATATGACAATCAAATGAACGTCAGAACATCGCCATCAATGGCGAAACATCGCGTTTCAGTAAACCGGATTCCGGGCCGTAGTATTGCGGACATCATGGCATGCAGCCCGGCGGATCGATGTCGTCGTCAACGGTCTCGCGTCATCGGCTGGCCGGAGGCGAGGTCGATGAAATGCAGCCGCGTGCAGGCGGGACAGGCAAAGGAGGCGAAGCTCTGTGCCTCCTGTCTCTGTTGCTTCTCAAGATGTGTCTGCACATTCATGCCCGTCTGGGGACATCGAAAAACGATCAAATCGACCATCGTCGGAGAATGACGGCGTGGCGGATTTCGTCTTTGATCTAGATCAGTTTTGGAATGACTCCAGACCAACATCCTTGATCTCGCAAAAGCGAAGGGGCCCCGGAGGGCCCCTTTAGAATCACCAGCGGCGATAACGTGGTCCGTAGTAGCGCGGGCCACCATAATAGCGCGGCGCATATCGGGGACCGTAATAGGGGGCCGGGGCACCGTAGTATCCATAGTAGTTCGGGCGCCAGAAACAACGTCCCCAGGCGTCACAGACCATGCGGACCTGCTCGACGTCCGAGACCCGCGGCGTCGCAGGAGCTGGCGCGATGGGCATGGCAGACGCCGCCGGCGATGCGGCCAAGGCACCCAACAGGGACGCGGCGACGAGGCCAATTCTAAGCTTCATGATGTCTTTCTCCGCTTACGCAATACAGGGATATCGAAGTTTGTTCTGATCAAATTGTGGCGGGAGCGAAATGTAATGCTGATGAACAGGTCTTCAGCCAGCCCGCCGCAGGCCTGACAGCTCCGCCAGACTATCCCAGGTTCGTGCTCTTGACCAATGCTGCGCTTGCGTTGCGCTCCGCGGGAAATCGCCGCCATCCTTGATCCCGCGCAATCCAACTGTGCAGCTTCGCCCCTAAGCTTGGCGTCGTGGCCAGCCTTTCGAGCATTTCGAAGAGCCGGCTCGCGAGGTCGCTTTGGAGCTGTGCAATGGACAAAATGAGAATCGACAAGGGTGACTGGCTGGTCGTGTGCGACGGGCGCAAGGCGCTCATTCTGGAAAACCTCGGCGACGAGATGTTTCCGAACCTCCACACCAGGGAGGTGCACGAACAGCCCAATCCCTCGACCGGTGCGCAAGGGACCGACGCGCCGGGCAGGCTCCATGGCGCGGCCGGCAGCGCGCGCAGCTCGGTAGAGCAGACTGATTGGCACGACGAGGCCGAGCGCGCCTTCCTGCGCGGCCTGGCCGGACGGCTCGATGCCGCCGTTAGCTCAGGCGAGACCTCGGCCTTGACCCTGGTGGCCTCGCCGCGTGCGCTTGGGATGATCCGCGCCGATTATTCGGACGTGGTGCGCAAGGCTCTCCAGGGCGAGGTCGGCAAGGACCTCGTCAAACTGCCGGTCTACGAGATCGAGAAGCAATTGCTGCTGTCGGGCGCCGCCAAATAGCGGCCCCCGCAGAGGACGCGCCTGCGCTCCTCAGAAGCAGGGGTGCCGGCGGCGGTCCTGGCCGACATAGGCGGCTGCGCTCTGGTAGCAATGGTTGGTCGACGGGCCGTCGTACAAGGCGAACGTCCCTGGCGTGATGCCGGGCCCGTAATTGTGCAGATAGCTGATCGGGTAGGGCAATGGGTTCGCGTAGTGGCGGTGGTACCGGTGATGTCCCCGCGCCTCTGCGAGGCCGGGGGCAAGGATTGCGGCCGACAGGGCTGCAATCGCGGCTACAAGCTTCAACTTGCTCATCTCGAATCTCCGGAACCCGCACGAATAGGTCAGCCGTTTATAACCAGTTCGGGCGGCCGGAGCACCCGTCTGCCGCCCGAAAACCGGGGCCAATCCCGCAGATTCCCGGGTGGGTGTGACAGAATTGCCGGTTCTATGGTCCAGACCTGCCCATTTTTGGCCTTTTCGAGATGCTTAACGAATTCCCCACACAAGTGTGACCAAAGAGAATTAGCTCAAGACTCCTGTTGCCGGCTTTTTGGGGTCCATAGGCCGGTCCATTCCTGAAGGCTTTCGCCGTCACCTCGCCATGCGCATCACGCTTCTGAGCCTGCTGTTGCTCTCGGTCGTCGCCGCCACGCCGGCGCGCGCCGAACTGCACATCACCCGCGACCACGGCGGCTATGTCGAGGAGTACAAGGCCAAGTACAAGCGCGTCCGCGAGAAGGGCGAGCGCGTCATCATCGACGGCATCTGCAACTCGGCCTGCACCCTGGTGCTCGGCATCGTGCCGATGAACAAGATCTGCGTGACGCCGCGCGCCAGCCTCGGCTTCCACCAGGCCTACTACGACAAAGCCTTCACCTTCGGCATCAAGGTCACCAGCGCGGAGGGGACGTCCGACCTGATGGCCTATTACCCCGACACGGTGAAGGACTGGATCCGCCGCAATGGCGGGCTCACCACCGATATGAAAAAGATCAAGAACGGCGTCGAGCTCTGGAAGATCATCGATCCCTGTCCGGACGAATGGTGAGCGGCTGAGCAGCCGCTTCCGTCGCAGCGCAGCATCGTCTGAACGGAATTGGCCGAAATTCGCATTGCCGCATTGGCCCCCGGTGGGGCAATGAGGGCGGCAATGAACCAAAATCAAGAAGCCCTGACCGCCCGTGCCGCGCCGATCCTGTTCGTCCTGCTTTGGAGCACGGGCTTCATCGGCACCAAATACGTCGTCAACAATGCCGATCCCTTGACCTACCTCGCGATCCGCATGGCGTTCGTGGTCGGTCTGATGGCGATCATCGCCACCGTTGCGCGACCGAAATGGCCGGACCGTATCGGCATCGCGCACAGCGCGGTCGCGGGCATTCTCGTCCATGGCTTCTATCTCGGCGGCACCGCAATCGCGATCGCGCACTCGATTCCGGCCGGGCTCTCCGCGCTCATTCCGGGCCTTCAGCCGATCCTGACCTCGACCATCGCCAACCGCTGGCTCGGGGAGAAGGTGACGCCGGTGCAATGGGCGGGGCTCGTGCTTGGCCTCGGCGGCGTGGTGCTGATCCTGCACGGCCGTCCCATGACCGGCGAAGCCGGGCTCGGCTGGCTCGCCTCCGTGGTCTCGCTGATCAGCATCACCCTCGGCACGCTCTATCAGCGCCGCTACTGCAGCCACATCGACTGGCGGGCCGGCAATCTCGTGCAGTACGTGTCCGTCACGATCTTCTTCGCGATCGGCGCCTTCCTGTTCGAGGACCGCGTGGTGCACTGGACGCGCGAGTTCATGCTCGCGCTGGCCTGGCTCGCCGTGGCGCTCTCGATCGGGTCGATCGGGCTGCTGTACTGGCTGATCCGCCACGCCGCCGCCACGTCTGTTGCAAGCCTGTTCTATCTGGTGCCAGCCGTGACGGCGCTGATGGCTTATCTGCTGTTCGGAGAAAAGCTCGATGCGCTGGCGATCGCGGGCATGATGATGTGCGCGGCCGCGGTGTTCGTGGTCAACCGACGCTTCTAGGGCCGGTGGGCCGGATCGCCGGAATACATCCCTGACGTGCGCGGCAAGTTCGTGCTAAGGTCGGCGCATTTCAGTGCCCCTTTCACAGGTGATTTTCCATGAAGAAAGCGAGACGCGCATTGCTTGGCAGGTCGCTGAAGCCGGTCCGGATTGCCTGCCTCAACTACGCGGAGCCGATGATCAGCGGCCGCAAGATGGCCAGGCTCACAGCGGCGCTCCAGAAATGCTACGACAAGCACTTCCTGCCGGTGTGGGGCTATCCGGTCGACCTCTATGTCACCGAAAAGCCGAAGCCGGGCGACTGGCAGCTGGTCTATTTTGACAAGGCGCCCCACAAGAACATGCTCGGCCGCCATGAGCTGACGCATCGCCGCCAGCCGATCTCAAAGATCTTCGTCAAGGCGCTGGGCGACGAGCCGGTCAGCGTGGCAGCCTCGCACGAGCTGTTCGAGATGGTGCTCGATCCCATGGCCAATCTCTGGGCCGACAAAAACCCGAACACCCAATACGCCTATGAGGTCTGTGACGCCGTGGAAGAGGACACCTTCTTCGTGGCCGGCTTTGAGATGTCGAACTTCGTCTATCCGTCCTGGTTCGAACCGTTCAAGCACCGCCCGGGCACCAAGTTCGACCACAAGGGAACGCTGAAAGAGCCGTTCGCGATGACCAAGGGCGGCTACGTCATCAAGAAGGTCAACGGCAGGAAGGTGATCAAGGCGTTCGGCTCGCCCGAGAAGCGGCGGCGCTTCAACGCCGAGGACCGGCGAGGTCATCGCAGCGAATTCCGAGATCCGCAAGGCGTCCATCACCCGGGCCGGCGTGCAGCCAAGCGGCGAGGGTAGGGTATCCTGGAGCCGTCTCCGGGCGCGTCCACACCCGGAGACCTCGGCCTTTGCGATCAGCGCTTGGCCTTCTTGGCCTTCTTTTTCGACTTGGCAGCTTTCTTGGTGGCCTTCTTTGCCGTTTTCTTTGCTTTCTTGGCCGCCTTCTTCGACGACTTCTTTGCAGCTTTCTTCGAAGTCTTCTTGGCGGCCTTTTTCGAAGTTTTCTTCGCAGCCTTCTTGGCTTTCTTCTTGGAAGCCTTCTTCGGCGCTACTTTCTTTGCAGCCTTCTTGGCGGCTTTCCTGACCTTCTTCACCGCAGTGACAGCGGCGTCCTTGGTCGCTTCCACGGCGGTGGTGATCGTATCCATCGCCTGTTCAGTCATTGGCTTGTCGTCGTCCATATCGTCCCCCACGGTTTGCATGGAGCGATGACGATAGCGCGTTTCATAATTGTGTCAAAGCAACGCTCAACCTTTGCGGATCTTTGCGTAGGCGGCGAGCGCGCGCTCACGTCCCTTGGCATGATCGACGATCGGCTGCGGATAGCTCTTGCCGAGCGTGACGCCGGCGCTCGCAAGCTCGATCGGCGTGGCCGCCCAGGGCTGATGGATCAGCTTGGCCGGGACGTCGATCAGGAGGTGCTTGACCAGGAACGAGGCGACCACCTCGCACCCGGTTGTGCATCACGCCAGTGTGCCAGAGTTCGCGCAGGCCGGCGTCGACGATGGGATAGCCGGTGCGGCCACGCTGCCAGGCTGCGAGCGCCTTGGCGTCGGGCTTCCATGGGAAGCCATCGAAGTTTGCTTGCAGGTTTTCGGTGGCAAGGTTGGGATGGTCGTGCAGCAGGTGCCGGCAGAACTCACGCCAGCCAAGCTCGCTCAGGAACTTGTCGACGCCGGGACCGATCGCGGAGTTTTCCGCCGCGGCAAACCGCGCGGCGTGCCAGACCTGGCGCGGGCTGAGCTCGCCGAACCTCAAATGCGGTAACAGATGTGAGGTCCCCTCCCGGTCCGGGCGGTTGCAGCGACTGCTCCAGCCACCAGCGCGCCGCGGCGCCCGGCGCTCGCCCGGCCGCGTCATCGAGCACATAGAGGCAGATCACCGGCGCGCCGGTCGTCGCAGCGGCCTTGGCGGCAGCGTGGAGGGCGGGGTGATCGGACAGGCGGAGGTCATCGCGAAACCAGAGGATGATGGGCAGAGCGCTTGGCGTAGTCCTTAGCGTAGTTCTGGGCGTGGTCAGGGGTATCCTCGTTAACGATTTGGAAAGCATGTCGCGATGGGAACCGCGTTAATGCGGCCGTAAGCCGATTGCACGAATATGCAGGAATTACAGGAGTCATTCCATTCATGTACGGACGAGCAACGGCGAAGTTTCTGCCGCAATTCAAACTTGGCACCAAGGCGCTCCTGTGCGCGGTGCTGCTGATCGCCATGAATACGGCGCTCGTGGTCGGCGCCGGCTATTGGTCGCTCAGCTCCGCTTTCAATGATCGTGCGCTGCGCGATATCGAGGTGAGTTTGCGCACGCTGGCGCTGGCCTTTGCCGAAATCGTTCCCGACGCCAAGATCACGATGAAGGATGGCGCGGTCGTGCGCGCCGAGATTCCCAAGATGCCGGACTTCAGGGATCACGCCATCGTCGATCGCGCGGTGTCCTATGTCGGCGGCAACGCGACACTGTTCGTGTTCGACGAGGCGAGCGGGCAGTTCGTGCGGCGCTCGACCAACGTGAAGAAGGAAAATGGCGACCGCGCCGTCGGGACCCAGCTTGCCGCCGATCACCCGGCGCAGGCGCTGCTGCGTCGTGGCGAGGCCTACAAGGGCCCGGCCACCTTGTTCGGCAAGACCTTCATGACCGCCTATTTCCCGATCGCCGACGCCAGCGGCAAGGTCGCCGGCATCCTCTATGTCGGCATCCCGATGGCCCAATTCGAGAGCATGCTAGCCCACACCATCGAAAGCATGGCGGCCGCCGCCGGGCTCGCCGCGCTGCTGGTGCTGGTCCTGACCTTGCTGGTCGTCCGCCGTGTCACCAAGCCGCTCACCTCGGTGACGCGCTCGCTGACCGCGCTCGCCGAAGGGAAAAGCGACGTCGAGATCGATTGCGAGGATCGCGCCGACGAGATCGGCGAGATCGCCCGCACGGTCGCGGTGTTCAGGAGCAATTCGCAGGAGCGGGCGCGGATGCGCAGCGAGCAGGCGGCGGCTTCGGCTGCAGCCGCCGATCAGCGCAAATCCGACCTGCGCAATTTCGTCGAGGAGTTCCGTGGCGGTGTCGGCGGCATTCTCGACAAGGTGCTGACATCGTCAGGCGAATTCGAGCGGGCGGCGCGGCAGCTCACCGATACCGCGCGCTCCACCGCCGATCTGTCGGCGCGGTCGGCGGGAGCTTCCGAAAACGCCTCCGAGCACGTGCGTTCGGCGGCGTCGGCCTCGGACGAGCTGTCTCAATCGATTTCCGAAATCACCCGGCGGGTGCAGGAATCGAACGTCATTTCCGCCGAGGCCGTGCGGCAGGCAGAGGCGACCGATCAGCGAATCGCGCAGCTCTCCGAGGCTGGCGCGCGCATCGGCGATGTCGTCAAGCTGATCACCTCGATTGCCGAGCAGACCAACCTGCTGGCGCTGAACGCGACCATCGAGGCCGCGCGCGCGGGCGATGCCGGCCGCGGTTTTGCGGTGGTGGCCCAGGAGGTCAAGACGCTCGCCGGCCAGACCGCCAAGGCGACCGACGAGATCTCGAACCAGATCGCCAGCATGCAGCTTGCGACGGAGGAATCGGTTGTCGCCATCAAGGCGATCAGCCAGACCATCGAGCGCATCAGCGGCATCGCGGGCTCGATCTCGGCTGCGGTCGAGCAGCAGAAGAGCGCCACCCAAAACATCGTCGCCAGCGTTCGCGCGGCGGTATCGGGCACGGCCGATGTCGCCGTCAACGTCCGTCAGGCCGCCGAGGGTGCGAACGAGACGGGTGAGACGTCCAGCCGGATGTTTGCCTCCGCCCAGGCGTTGTCGGGCGAGAGCCTGCATCTGAAGGCCGAGGTCGAGGGCTTCCTCGAACGCGTACGCGCGGCGTAAGAGCCAACATCGTCATCCCGGGCGGCGCTGACGCATCGCCCGGAATGACAGTTCCGTTATTTCGGCTGCGGCACGATCCGGATGTAGGGCTTCGGCTCCTTCCAGCCCTGCGGGTAGATCGTCTTGGCCTCGTCATTGGAGACCGAGCCCGCGATGATGACGTCGTCACCCTGCGACCAGTCGGCCGGGGTCGCGACGCGGTGCTTGGCGGTGAGCTGGAGCGAGTCGATGACGCGGAGGATCTCCTGGAAGTTCCGGCCCGTCGTCATCGGATAGACCAGCACCAGCTTGATCTTCTTGTCCGGCCCGATGATGAAGACGTTGCGGACGGTCTGGTTGTCTGCGGCGGTGCGGGTGAGGGGATCGCCCGAGATCGCGGCCGGGAGCATGCCGTACAGCTTGGAGACGTTGTAATCGGTGTCGCCGATCATCGGATAGTTCGGGGCCGCGCCTTGCGTCTCCTTGATGTCCTCCGACCATTTGGCGTGGCGGTCGACCGGATCAACCGAGAGGCCCATCAGCTTGACGCCGCGCTTGTCGAATTCCGGCTTCAGCTTGGCGAGCGCGCCGAGCTCGGTCGTGCAAACCGGCGTGAAGTCCTTGGGATGCGAGAACAGCAGCGCCCAGCTATTGCCGATCCAGTCGTGGAACTTGATCTTCCCTTCGGTGGTCTCGGCTTCGAAGTCGGGGGCGGTGGCGCCGATCGGAAGTGTCATGGTTCTACCTCATGTTATTGAATTTACTTGCGAATTCATCTTGGACCGTGGTGACCATTATAGGGGCTCCACGATCCCAAGTGAACGCTAACTGAACTGCTTCAAGTAAAATGTGAATTCCTTCTTTGAAGGCCTGATTTCCTAGCACCTTTTTGTTACAGCCGCGCCTGCGGCGAAACATCTCCACCGGGGCTATACGGGCGCGATTGCCCCGAGAAAGCCTTTTATGACTTCCATCACGCTCGCCCGTCGCTTCCCAGAACCGAAATGGTCCTGACAGCGACCAATTGGCAACCATCTCAAAAAGTCGCGACCCCCGTACCGAATCATTAACCACCCCTTTACGCCGGCATGAAAATGCTGGCCGATCAGAAGAAATCTGGAAGTGAACTATGTCTGCCGCTGCGCATAAGTCTATTGAGTCGCCGTCCCTCGAACCGTCCTGCCTCGAACCGTCCTGCCGCGATACCTCGGCCCATGCACTGACCATCGTGCGCGACGGCGTGATCACGGGCGAAGGCCCGACCACCAAGGGAAGGGTCCATTTCTCCCGCTCGCTCGATGCCGATGACACCGCCTGGTGCGCCCGCATCCTGACCGCCACAGCCGTCAACGACCAGCCGATCAGCCGCACTGAGGCCGAAGTCCTGTTCGAGATCAACGAAGCCGCGACCGAGCGCACCGATGGCGGCCGGTTCGACGATTTGCTAGCCAAGGCGGTCGCCCATTATGCGGCGAGCGCCTCCGGCCTGAAGGTACCGCCGCGCAGCGTCGCGCTGTCGGCCGAGTCCGATATCGAGGGGTGGGCGCCGTCCTATGCCTCCAAGGTCAACAGCGAAATGCTGGAGTGGATCGCCGGCCAGATGCGCGGCAAACGCCACAACAACCGTCGCCTGATGGCGATGGTGGCGACCTTCCTGGGCGCCACCGCGCTGCCTCTGGCGGGCCAATTGCCGAACGTGTTCGACATCGGCATGTAAATTCTGCGCCTCTCACGAGGACGCATTTGAGCGGCGGGGTTATTTCCCCGCCGTTTTTTGTTTGCCGGTATCCGGCTCCAGCCCGAGCGTGCGGCCCGGGAAGCCGGCAGTGTCGAAATAGCGCTGGCTGCCGACGCGCTGGAAGTTCAGCACGGTCTGCAGGCCGTTCTCGGATTTCTTCGATTTCTCGACTCCCTTGTACGCCTTCGGCAAGATGCCGTTGGGCAGGGCCTCCGACATCACGCGGCCGACCAGACCGCCGTTCTGCGAACCGCGCAGGCCGAGGAGCTGGGCGGCCGTCATGCCGACGTCGGCATTGCTCACCGGGATCTCGCTGACATAGCCGGCTTTGAAGTCCGGGCCGATGGCGGCCATGAAGTTCATGGTGTCGCCGCGGCTGAAGCTGCCATGCATGCCCTGGCCCTGGCGCAGCACGGTGTCGGCGACCTGCACCGAGCAGTTGGTCGGCGCCTCGCCGCAATCGCTGGCATAGGAGCGGAAGTTGACGACGATCGCCGGCGTCGGCGTCGCCGCCTTGCCGCGCAGGTTGATGCTCGACAGCGGCAGCGTGCCCGGGAAGCGGCCGAGCGAGTCGTCGACGAACAGGCCGGAGACGTAGTCCTGCTCGAGCAGCGTCTTGACGGTCCTGGCCGCCAGCTTCTTGTCCTTGTTCGGCAGATAGATCAGGTCCGAGCCGCCATTAGTAGCGACGACGAGATCGGGCTTTTCCGGATCCTTGCCGAGCACGCCGTTGCCGGCCTTGGGATGCTTGTTGCCCTCGATCTTCGCATTCTTGTCGTTGGGATCGAACAGCGGCAGGTCGAGCGCCTTGGCGAGGTCGAGCGCCAGAAAGCCCATCGGCAAAAAGTCCTTTGGCGTGTCGTCATAGCTGACCTTGGCCGAGGGGCTGGTCTTGCTTTCCTTGGAGATGGTCGAGAAGCCATGGTCGGCCTGGACCATGATATTGGTGGTGGCGGCAAGGCCGAGCTCGTCCAGCGCCTTGCGGAGCTGGGCGAGGTTGTTGTCGGCATTCTTGATGCCGGCCATCGAGGTCGGCCCGTTGATGCCGGGCATGATCTGGTTGAGGCTGTCGCCGGTGTTGTGCTGACTGCCGTCGGGGTCGCGCGACCAGAACACCAGCACGAACGGCTTGTTGCGGGCCTTGAACATCGGCAGCACGACCTTGGCCGCGACGTCGGCGAAATAGGCCTGCTGCGCGACGTTGGCCACCGTGGTGCCGGGCGTCTTGGCATCGCCCGCCTTGGAGTTGTCGCCGCGCGGCGGCGTTGCGAGGGGCAGGCCGGCCTTGGTGAGAGCGGCCTTGACCTCGTCTGACAGCGCCACGCCATTTTTGCCGCCGGTGGCATCGTCGAACACGACCGAATGCAGGCCGGTCTTTTCGGGCTTGTCGGTGTGGTCGAACTGATAGGTCGGACCATGCTTGCCGAGCGCGGCGGTGCTGTAGCCCTTGTCGCGGGCCAGCTTCAGGATCGTGTCTTCATTGAGATAGTCGCCCTTGAAATGCTCGTCGATGTCGCCGAGCACGGCGTCATTCTCGATGAAGGGGACGACGGTGTCGCCGGCGGGCACCGAGGTGTAGTTGGTCCAGATCGTGTTGGAGAACACGCCGGTATCGCCGAGATAATGGCCGGTCGACATCGCCGAGCCGTTGGCCATGGTGAAGGTCGGGAACAGCGAGTGCGAATTCTTGAAATTGACGCCCTTGTCGCGGATTTCGGCCATTGCGGGGGCGGTCTCGGGTGTGACCTTCAGCGCCCGCAGGCCGTCCGGAATGAACAGGATCAGGTTACGGGGCGTGTTGTTCTCGGCGGAGGCAGATCCGGTCGAGAGTCCGGCGGACAACACTGTCAGTCCGGCTGACAGCAACACCAGTGAACGGCGCATCAAAATCTCTCCCTGCGAGGCGGCTTGGCCGCCAACCGCGGCCCCCGGCTTCGTTTAGTTTCGCTGCATGACGGTTTTGTTACAAGAGCGGAGCGGCATGCAAAGAAGGGGAGGGGCCCCGCTCTGCGCGGCGTCCGGGGCACGAGATCGCGGTGTCGGCAGGCAACTGCTTCAGCATCGTCATTGCGAGCGTAGCGAAGCAATCCAGAATCTTTCCGCGGCGGCAGACTGGATTGCTTCGCTGCGCTCGCAATGACGGAGTCTTTGGGTGGCAGCGTCACGCTTCCATTCACATTTTCGATCGCAGACGCACCTTCGCATCCTCGCGGCGCATTCGTCCGAGCTTTGCCTCGTCGCCTCACCCTCAAATGAAAGAGGGCGCAGGGAAGACCGGGTGCCGGCTGGCACCCGCGGTCCACTGTGCGAAATTGTCGTAAGAACATTGCACAGCGGCATACAGGTGAAGCCAAAACAACCGGCCTTCCCTGCGCAGTGGCTTTACGGCTTATGTCGTGCTCTCCCCGGGGAGCGATGCACTATTGCCCCCGTCGCCTTGCGGATGGCTGATGCGTCTGCCCGGTCGGGCAACCCACATCACCGCAACGCTTGACGCACAGACCCCGGGCGTCAGGACCACACGATTTCGCCGTACGCCGATCACACCGGTCGTGTGCGCGAGGCCTTCACTCACGGTTGCCCGCCCTGCGAAGCCCCTCGCGCCGATGTGACTAACGTCCACCGCCGTCCAGCCCGCGTTCGTGACGATCGCGATACGCCCTCTTCCTTGGGCCGGAGTGATAAATTTCTAACAAAAATCCGAATTCTAATAAAGAGAAATATTTTGTCGCCGGTCCGTTGACCCCGGACTTGGGTGTTTCGTCTGAGACGACGCAAGGGATTGTGGCCGGAGCGGTCAATCCGGTGCCGTCGGCACCGGCGTATTCTGCGCGACCGCCTTAGCCGGCGCTGCCGCCGTGGAATTGCGGCCGCCATTGGCCAGGTTGCGGCGAAGCGATGGCGGCGCCGCCTGCAGGGCAAAGATGATCGCGATCTGGGTCCGGTTCTGGAGACGGTATTTGCGCATGATGTTGCCGATATGCGCCCGCACCGTGTTCTCCGAGATTTTGAGCTCGTACGCAATGTTCTTGTTCTGCATTCCGCGTGCGATCAGCATCATCAGGTCCCGCTCGCGTGGCGTTGGTGTGATCGGATGTTTCGAATCCGGACTCATGACTGCTCCTCCGTGGCCTCTGGTCGACGCGAACACCCCAGCATGTTCTCACTCCGTCTTGAGTGCCTCGATCGGACTGAGCTTGGATGCCTTGTGGGCGGGATAAAAACCGAAGATCAGGCCGGTCGCGATCGAGAAGGCGAGGGCAAGGCCGATCGCCTGGCCATCAATCGAGGTGATCCATCCTGCCATGCGAGCGACCGTCATCGAGAGCGTGACGCCGGCACCGACGCCGATCGCCCCGCCGAGCAGGCAGAGCACGAGCGCCTCGCAGAGAAACTGAAGCCGGATGTCCCGCATCCGCCCGCCAAGCGCGCGGCGGATTCCGATTTCGCGCGTGCGCTCGGTGACCGACACGATCATGACATTCATGATGCTGATGCCGCCAACCAGCAGCGAGACCGAGGCGATGGCGACGAGCAGGAGCGCGACGGTGCGGATCGCTCCCTGCTGCGCTTCCATGGCGGCGGCCGGATCCTGGACCTTGAAGTCGTCCTCCTGGCCGGCGGGAATACGGTGCCGCTGCCGCAGCAGGTTTTCGATCTCCGTTCGCGCCCCCGCCATCTGTCCGTCCGCAGCCACCTTGGCGATGATGTAGGCGACCGAATCCCGGTTGATGTTGCTTGCGCTGCCGAGGAAGCGCAGCTTGGCGGTGGTGAGCGGCACGAAGGCAACGTCGTCCTGCGCCGGTCCCTTGCGATCGAGGACGCCGACCACTTCGAGCGGCACCTTCATGATCCTGATCTGTGCGCCGATCGGGTCCTCGCCGGGCGCGAACAGCTCATGCGCCACCGTGCTGCCGAGGATCACGACCTTGCCGGCGCCTGCCTCCTCGCTGCCGGAAAAATAGCGCCCGGTCGCAAGCTGCCAGTCGCGCACCATGAAGTGCCCGGTCGTCGTCCCGTTGATCGTCGTGTTCCAGTTCTTGCTCTCGTGAATGACCTGCGCCGTTCCTGCAATCGAACCGGCCGCGGCCTGGATCTCGGGGATCTGCTCGAGAATCGCCTGCACGTCGCTCTCGGTCATGGTCAGCTTGCTGCCATCCTTGAGACGCACGCCGCCCTGGTAGACCGCGCCGGGGTTGATCATCAGCACGTTGGCGCCGATCGAGCGAATCTGCTCCTGCAGGCGAAGCTGCGCGCCGGACCCGATCGCAAACACGGTCACGATGGAGGCAACGCCGATCACGATGCCGAGCATGGTGAGGATGCTGCGCAACGGATTGAGGCGCAAGGCGTGCAACGCGATCTGAAAGCCCTGGAGCATCGTCATGGCGCAGAACTCCGTTTCGGCAGGATCGGAGCCAGCGTTTCGTCAGCAACGAGCGCGCCGTCATGCAGGCGGATCGTGCGCCGGCACTGGGTCGCGATCCCAGGATCATGCGTGATCATCACGATGGTCTGGCCGGTCCGGTTGAGCGCGGCGAACAGGGCCAGTATCTCGGCGCCGGTACGGCTGTCGAGCGCGCCGGTCGGTTCGTCGGCGAGCACGATCAGCGGTGAGGCGATCAGGGCGCGCGCGATCGCGACGCGCTGCTGCTCACCGCCCGAGAGCTGCCGTGGGAAGTGGTGGGCCCGGTGCACCATGCCGACAGCCTCCAGGCTCTGCTCGGCGCGGGCCAGACGCTCCTTGCGGCTGATGCCGCAATAGACCAGCGGCAGCGCGACGTTCTCAATCGCATTGTGGCGCGCGAGCAGATTGTAGGACTGGAATACGAAGCCGATGCTGCGGGCGCGCAGGGACGACCGGTGGTCTTCCGAGAGATCGGCGACGTCGGCTCCCTCGAGATAGAGCGCACCCTCGCTCGGCAGGTCGAGCAGCCCGATCATGTTCATCAGCGTCGATTTTCCCGAGCCGGACGGTCCCATCACCGCGACGATCTCGCCTCGTTCGATGTCGAAGCTGACATTGCGCACCGCAGCCACCGCTACTCCGTCGGCGCGATAGGTCCTGGAGACCGACTGCAAGCTGATGAGGGGCTGGGGGGCCGTCATGATCCGAACCTGATGCCGAGAAACTCCATGCCGACCGGCCGGATGGCCTGACCCACGGCGACCTGGCTGCCCTCGACGAGGTCTCCGCTCCTGAGCGCGACCTGTTCGGTGCCGGCCGCGCCGACAGTCACGGGAATACGCCGGAGCGAGCCGCTTGCGGTGCGCGCCCACACCCCGCTGCGCGCCGCGGCATCCGGCTGCGTGCCGGAGGGCTGGAAGCGCAACGCGGCAAGCGGCACTTTCAGCACGTCATCCTGCCGCTCGATCACGATCTTCACCAGGGCCGTCATGCCGGGCAGCAACGCGCCGTCGAGATTGGAGGTCGCCAGGACGACGGTGTAGGTCACGACGTGCTGCTGGTTCTGCGGTGCCTTGCGCACCTGCCGCACCACCGCCTCGAAGCGGCGGTCCGGGTAGGCATCCACCGTGAAATGAGCGCGCTGGTCGGGCGCGATACGCCCGATATCGGCTTCGTCGACCTGGGCGTGAATTTCCATGTCCTCCAGTCGGTGCGCGACCACGAACGTGGTGCGCGATTCCAGTCCGACCGCAAGCGTCTGGCCCTCGTTGACGAACCTGCCAACGACGACGCCATCGATCGGCGAGCGGATCACGGTGCGGTCGAGATCGGCCTGGGCGGCAGCGAGAACGGCCGCCTTCTCCGGCACGGCCATTCGTGCCTGCTGCAATTCCGCCTCGATCCGGCGGATATCGGCCTGCGCGCCGTCGACTGAGTAGGCGTTCAGGGACATGAGGACTTCGGCTTCGCGCTCTTGGGCAAGCCTTGCGGTGAACTCCGTCTGGGCGTCATCCACCGCCGTTACCGCCACGACGTTTTGTGACTGTAGAGCCAGTTTGCGCTGCAAGGTCTTCTGCGCCGACGCCTTGACCGCCTGCGCGCTGTCGAGCTTGGCCACGAGGACGTCTCTGCTGCCCCTGGCGTTTTGCAGATCGATCCTGGCGCGGTCGAGCTTGGCCCGCTCGATGTCGACAAAAGAGTTCGCCACCGCCACCGCCGCCCTGGCTTCGTCGACCTTGGCCGCAAAGCTGCGCGGATCGATCAGGGCGAGCGGTTGATCCTTGGTGACGGTGTCGTTGAAATCGACATAGACCCGGGCGAGCTGCCCGGACAACTGGGAACCCACCTCGATCGTCTTGACCGGCTGCAGGGCGCCGGTGACGGTGATGGTCTGCTCGATGCTGCCGCGCTGGATCGAGGCATAGCGGAATACGGGGGCGTCCGATCCGAAGCTTCGTGCGTCCCGCCCGACGGGTTTGAGCAGCCGCTGGGTCGATTCATAGGCGCGGGCCGCCTTCTCCGCGGCGCTCCCGGCCGCGTCGCTGATCACGGCTGGCCGGGCGGCGTAGACCGCGGCGAGGCCACATGCAGTTCCGAGCAAGGCAATAACTGGCACAAATCGCATATCAAAAACCCGCCTCTTGAAATGGCATCGTTGGCGGCAAGGACAAATATCGCGCTATGGTTGTAAACGCGCTATGGTTGTAAACAGAAAACGCAGTCGATCGTCAGTGTGTCGCTGCTGTAGGGGCGACGGTCGGGCGCGCTTGATGATCCAGAAGTAAAGTCCGCGGGGTGCTGTCTTTCGTGACTTGCCGGAAATGCATACGGAGCGTATCGATATGACGCGCGCGGTATCGAACTCGACAAGCTGACTGAACGTCCCGTCTGTTCTGGCCGAAGCGGCCAGCGCTGGGCGTTCAAGTCGGCACGTGGGTGGCGACGCCATGACGCAGTCGGCGATACCGAAGTTCCGACGCCAGATCGTCGCATTCCCGGTCGTTGCGCTCCCGATTGTCGCATTGTCGATATTGCGCCTCGCCATGATGCCGCAGGTCGCGAGGGCGAATCCCCCCAATCACGAAACCCGATATGTGAACGCCTTCACTCGTCTTGAACGGGTGTTGGCCCTAAGACGTCGAAGCGGCGGATCGGAGCGACTCGCTCGATCCCCGCGAATTCATCCAAGCACCTTGATCTCGCTTGCAAGAAGAATGGATGGCTCGCTGCTTGTTCATCGAGCCCCAAGCCGGGGAGCCCGTTGCCATGAGTTCAGGTCAAGCTACAGTTTATATTATTGACGACGAAATTCAGATTCGAACTGCGATTGGAAATCTCTGCGAGGAGACCGGGCACCAGGTGAAATTGTTTGCGTCGACCGACGAGTTTCTCGGGGAGAGTATTTCCGGCGGACCTTCATGCCTCGTGCTCGACGTCCGCTTTCCCGGCACGGCGCCGACCGGCCTCGAGCTTCAGCGCCGGCTCGCCGAGACCGGCGTGCTCATCCCGATCGTCTTCATCAGCGGCCATTCCGACGTCCGCGTCTCGGTTGAGGCCATGAAGCGCGGCGCAGTCGAGTTTCTTCCAAAACCCTTTCGCGAGCAGGAGATCCTCGACGCGATCAGGCATGGCATCGAGCGCGACCGCAGGCGGCTCGAACGCGAAGATAGCGTGCGCGAAGCTCGCCAGCGCGTCGAGACGCTGACGGCGAGGGAGCGCGAGATCATGCTGTTGATGGCCGAAGGTCTCGTCGCCAAGCAGATCGCAGCGAGACTCGGGGTGAGCGAAGTGACGGCCAAGGTCCATCGCACCAGGATGATGCGAAAGCTGGAGCTTCGCTCGCCGATCGAGGTGGTGCGGTTGGTCGACAGCATGGGACGCGAAGACGAGACGGCACGAATCGGCACGGGACAACCTTACAGCTAGTGCCGCTGGCACCAAGCCGCCGTGCAACGTCTAGTCCGTAGCGATTAGCATGAACTGCAGTCTGTCGCACGCAGCACGATCGGTTCAAAGTCTGTCCTGCGATGTCGGCCTCCTCCAAGACGGCATCCGAACCCAGTCAGAGATCTTAGCCAGAAAGGATATTCCATGCGCAAATTGTTTTTTGCTTCCGTTGCCGTGCTCGCCCTGTCCTCCGCCGCGCAGGCCGCCAACACCTCGACCACCGTGCAAGTGGGCGCCGTGAACGGTTCCAGCGTCTCGCAGCAGGGCCTCACCAACGACACCTCGTCGACCAGCCAGCTCGGCATCATCAACAGTGCGACCACGATGCAGGGCACCAGCGCGGTCTCGCTCAACAACGGCAGCACGGTGAACCAGATCGGCGTGCAGAACTCGGCGACGACCGGCCAGGTGGCGTTGGGCAACAACGGCAGCGCGATCACCCAGAACTCGTTCGGGCCTGCCGCGCTCCAGAACAACGCCGCCGCCGTCGGACAGCTCAGCGTGTTCGGCATCAACGGCAGCACCGTCTCGCAGACGGCGCACTAAGCCAGCCCCGTTTGGCCGGACGCGTCAACTGCGGCGCGTCCGTGCCATCCTTGAAAGCACCGCCTCGGGCGGGACGACTCGGTAAGAGCTTGTCCGCCGACTTTCGCGGAGGAAATGTCATGCATCAAAAATATCTCGTTGCCACGATCGTCGCGTTCAGCCTGCTGACCGCCGTCGATGCCCAGGCCGGCAACTCGGCCAGCGTGCTGCAATTCGGCACCACCAACAACTCCTTCATCTCGCAGAGTGGCGGCACCAACAACAGCGCCACCACGATGCAATTCGGCGCCACCAATACTGCGACCACGTTGCAGATGGGTTCGCTCCTGACCGTCAACACTTCGGTGATCGGGCAGGGCGGCACCACCGCGACGGCGTCCAACACCGCGTTACTCGGCCAGGCCGGTGGCTCCAATTCGAGCCTGATCGGCCAGATCGGCGCGAACAACGCGGCGGCGGTCGGACAGCTCGGAATTCTGAACGGCTCGACGATTTTGCAGCAGACTCCTTGATCGCAAATCTTTTTCGATAGCGAGGCATGTCATGAGGCATTTTTCAGGCGCCGCCTGTGGCGCATTTCTCACCTTGTGTTGCGTGGGCGCCGGCTCGGCCGGTGCCCAGACCGCCGACATCAAGACCATCGTGTCGCTCGGCGGCCCGCCGGTCGTGCTGAACCAGAACAGCCAGCTCAACATGGCCGGCGTGTTCATGATCGGCGGCAGCACCAGCGCGACCGTCACTCAGAACGGGACGAACAACGCGACCGGAATCCTGCAATTCGGCGGGACGACGTCGGCATCGGTCGGGCAGGCGGGCGTGAATAATATCGCGTTCGTCGGCCAGGCCGGCCAGTCCACCAGCAGTTTCCTGTCCCAGTTCGGTGCGTTCAACTCGGCGACTGTTGTCCAGAATAGCCATTGAGCCGGCGCGGCCTCGTCGTCAGAAATGGAATGGGGGCAAGCGATGAAATGCGCTAGGCTACTCCTGGCATTGGCGGCATTGTTCGCCGTCAGCGTCGCGTCCGAGGCATCCGCCGGATCCGTCCAGCGCGGCGTGACAAACCGGAACGTAAGCATCGAAACGATCGTGCAATTCGGGAACGATGTCCAGCCGGTCACGATCGAAGAGAACAGCCGCATCAATATTGCGCGTGTCATCCAGATCGGTGGTACGGGAACAGTCGATGCGACGATCATCCAGAACGGCACGCGCAATTATGTCGATGTGATCCAGGTGGGTGGCACCACCAATGTGGCGATCGGTCAGTCGGGCGTGAGCAATATTGCCGACATCACTCAGGTCGGCAATTCCACCAACGCCCTCCTGCTCCAGATCGGAGATATGAACACGGGAACGGTGCGACAATTCGGGCGCTTCAACTGGCTGTCGATATTTCAGTTCAGCCGGTGATCGCGAAGGTGAGGTGCAACATGAGGTTCATCGTACTTGCAGCAGGAATGAGCATCATGACGGCGATGACAGCCGGGCCGGCCGGAGCTGGCGAGTCGGGTGACGGCCATACCACAATTGTTCAGGACGAGAATGGCACGTCCGTCATTACCCAGAGCGGCGATCCGGCGCAGGCCGAGGTCAAGATCGAGAAGGAGCCTGGGCGCACGACGGTCTATCGCCGCAGCGGCGGCAACACCGCCATCGTGTCGCAGGGCACCGGAAATCCGCAGGATATGCTGGACTGGCTGCGCAAGCAGCAGGGCCGCTGACGCACGAAGGCCCATCGTCCGTGATGGACGATGGGCCACGTCGTGAGCGAGCGCTACCAGCTGCGATAGACGCCGGTCACGGTGCCGTTGTTGTTGCCCTCCGGGCCGACATCGCCCTGCGTCGAGCTCGGCGCCGGATGGTTGGTGCCGTTGAGCGCACCGTAAGGTCCGGCGACATCCGGATAGTACGCGCGTGGCTGAACCGGTTGGTAAGCGGGAGCGGTGCGGTCCCATCCCGCGCGCGGTCCGCTCCAATCATAGCCCTGGGCCGAGGCGGCCGCCGTGCCCGCGACGAGCGAAGCCGTGATCAGGCAGAGGAGTTTCGATTTGTTCTGCATTGGAGATGCTCCTTGCTGGTGTCGGGAGCCAACGACCGCAGTGCGGGAGCGTTCCGGGTGTCTTCGGCCGAAGCGATCAACTCCGATCAACTGGTTATGAAGTCCGCTTTTCCCGGAACACCTGCCACATCAGTCGGGATTCCCGGGCGTCTTGCCGCAGTCTGTTCCCTGTTAATCCCGTGCCTTAACCAATAATTAATTATACGTTTGCGGGTGGGCGACAGCCCGGCCTAGCGTGTCGCGGGGAGCCGCTATCCGCGAAGCCAAACGAGTTGGTGCGTATCATGATGTCCAGATCATTTGGGGCGTTGCTCGCCTCGCTCAGCGCAGCCGCGCTGCTCCTCGCTCCCAGCGACAGTTTTGCCCGACCCGGCGGCGCCGTCGCACATGCCGCCACGCCTTCCGGTCCGGCGGTGCGTCCGCCGATTGCGCCGGGCGCCAGGTTCCGTGGCCGCAACACGCCCTGGGTCTACTGGCCGGGCGGCGGCGGGTTCTACTATGACAATGCAGGCTACGGTCAGCCTTTCGCCGAGACCGCCCAGCCCGTCTCCAGCGACGTGCGCTACACCTATACGTACGACGTTCCCTGGGATTGGACGCATCGCTTCCCGCCAAACGTGGTGCCGTCCGACCGGCCCTACGTGCCGAGCTGTCCGACGGAGCAGGTGACTGTGCCCGGCCGCGGCGGCGGCGAGCACACCGTCAACATCATGCGCTGCTACTGAGCTAACCCAGCTCAAAACTGGTCACGCCGAAGACGCGGTCGATCCGCAGCGGCGCGATTGGCCCTGTGTACATCCGCGCCGTCTCGAACACCGGCTTCAGCCCGAGCTGTTCCGCGAGCGCAATCGCCTCGCGATTGACGGCGGGGACGTCGAGGAAGATTTCGCCGCCGTTTGCGCTCGCCAGCAGGGCCTGCACGATCGCGTCCGCCGCCGCACGGTCGTCGGCGACGAGCGGGCCGATCTTACGGCCGGCCCGGCACGGTCGGATCACGCCCCATGCGGCGAGCTTGCCGTCGCGCAGCAGCGCGCGACCGACATGTCCTGATGTGCCGATCCAGGCACGCAGGAAGGCGCCGCGCGGAGCCGGGAACACCGTGGCATCGTCGGCTTCAACGAACGTAAACGGGATCGTGTCGAGCGCAACGACATCGGCGGGCGGCCTCGGTGGCGCGGCGACGAAGCCGCCATAGCGGACATTGGCGTAAGCAAGCTGGAAGCCGGACTTTCTGTAATTGTCCTGCTGCGCCACGACGCCGTCGAGGCCGATCACGCGAGTGCCCGCATGCGCGATCGCCGCGTTCCAGACGCGCAGGCCGTGGCCTCTGTCGCGAAAACCCGATCGCACGATGTAGAATCCGAGAAATGCAAAGCGATCGTCGTAGTTGACGCAGGAGACGGTCGCGACCGGCTCGCCGTCGATCTCGCCGACGAAGAAGCCCCTCGCGTCCGGGATCGCGAAACAGGCGGCATCGGAGAGGCCCGGATTCCAGCCTTCCGCCGCGGCCCAGTCGACCGCGATGGCGATCTCCTCGGGGCGCAAATTGCGGATCTGCAAATCGCTCATCTTTCAGGTCGCTTTCGACGGTGGACCTTCCGGCTGGTCCGGCGGTAGAAGGCCTCATGATAGGCCGAGCCCGCGGCTCGCCTCCACGATATCATAGAGGATGATCGGTCATGGCAGCAGAGATGGCAGCAGAGAAGGTCGCACTCGTGACCGCCGGCGGCAGCGGCATGGGGGCAGGGGCCGCGCGCCGGCTCGCAGCCGACGGCTTTCGCGTCGCCATCCTGTCTTCTTCCGGCAAGGGCGAGGCGCTGGCAGCCGAGCTCGGCGGGTTAGGGATCACCGGCTCCAACAAATCGAACGACGATCTGAAGCGGCTGGTTGACGGGGCGATGACCAAATGGGGACGCATCGACGTGCTCGTCAACAGCGCGGGCCATGGGCCCCGGGCGGCGATCACGGAGATCACCGACGAGCAGTGGCACACCGGCCTCGACACCTATCTGCTCAACGTGATCCGTCCGACCCGGCTGGTGATGCCGATCATGCAGACGCAGAAGGCCGGCGCCATCATCAACATCTCGACCGCCTGGGCATTCGAGCCGAGTGCGATGTTTCCGACCTCGGCGGTGTTCCGCGCCGGCCTCGCCGCCTTCACGAAGATCTTCACCGACACCCATGCCGCCGACAACATTCGCATGAACAACGTGCTGCCGGGCTGGATCGACAGCCTGCCGCAGTTAGATGCGCGCCGCGACAGCGTGCCGATGCGGCGCTACGGCAAGGTCGAGGAGATCGCCGCGACGATCTCGTTCCTGGCGTCCGACGGCGCGGCCTACATCACCGGCCAGAACATCCGCGTCGACGGCGGACTGACGCGTTCGGTCTGAGACGCGGGGATTCGAATCGCGTTTAGCGCTCTTGTCGCGATGCGACGCGGACGTGCGTCGTGCGCCGCGGATGAGGGATAACTCGTGGTCCCTCGGTCACACCCGTCGCGCGTTCGCGCGCCGCACGGCCCGCACTACGTCACAGTCCCTATGAACTTCGCCGCAGCCCAAGACGGCAAGCAGTCCACGCCCTATGCCCGATCTGCGCCGGACAACTTCCGCCCGCGCGCATTCGAAACGCGAGATCAATCGCGTGAGGCAAGGAGACTGGAATGAAGAAGTTTTTGCTGGCGGCTGCCGGGGTTGTCTTGGGCTCCGCATCCTTGCAGGCTGCCGACCTCGCGGCGCACTATACCAAAGCGCCGATGATGGCGACGGCCTATAACTGGACCGGCTTTTACGTCGGCGGCAATGTCGGCGGACAATGGGGCAGCGCCGATCCGGCCACCTCGACTGCGTTCGATCCCGCCGCCTATTTCGCGAGCTCCAGTGTTTCCGCGATTGCGGCAGTCGGCGCCCAGCGCGTCAACAGCTCCAGCGTCACGGGCGGTTTTACCGCCGGCTACAACTGGCAACTCAATAACGCCGTGCTCGGCCTCGAAGGCGACATCAACTATTTCGGCTTCAAGGGCAGCGCGACGGGTTCGGCGCTCTATCCCTGCTGCGCCCCGACCGGCTTCACCGTGTCCTCGCAGGTCTCGGCCGACTGGCTCGCCACGATCCGCGGTCGCATCGGCTTCCTCGCGGCTCCGACCTGGCTGCTTTATGCCACCGGCGGCGCGGCCATCGCCGAGGTGAAGGGCAATTTCAACTTCACCGACACGTTCGCCGCGGCAACGGAGTCGGCTGCTATCCGCGACACACGCCTCGGCTGGACCGCGGGCGTCGGCACCGAATACGCCGTCGGCGGCGGTTGGTCGCTTAAGGCCGAATATCTCTACGTCGATCTTGGACGCAGCACCGTGACCAGCACCAATCTGCTTGGCGGCGCATTTCCGACCAACGTCTTCACCCACTCGGTCGATCTCAAGTCGAACATCGTGCGCGTCGGCGTGAACTACAAATTCGGCGGACCGGTCGTCGCCAGATACTGAGCATCCCGTTCCGTCCCTGGCGTGGAAAGCCCCGGCTCAGTCGGGGCTTTCTGTTTCCTAGGCGGGTTTAGTGCGATGCTACCAGATGCGCCAACGCCGGCAGGATCCTGTAGCGCGCGATCTCGTGGGGATATTCGCCCCGATTGGCGAGCAGCACGATCCCGATCCGCTGTGCCGGCACGAGGCCGATATAGCCGGAAGCGTTGTTGAGCCCACCCGGTTTGTCGACGACGGCCACCCCTGGAAGGCGCACCGTCTCCCAGGCCATTCCCTGTCCAAACGTCTCGTCGACCCGGAAAATCTCGTGCTGCGTCATCCGCAATGCCTCGCGCAACTGCGGATCGATCGACCGCCCGTCGACGCAGGCAGCAACGAATGTCGCGAGGTCCCGCGGCGAGGAAAACATCTGGCCCGTGCCGGGAAAATCAAAATAACTCTGCTGGTTGCCGATGGGGCCGATCGCCATGCCCTGATCCGAGTAGCCCTGGACCGCGCGCTGCATCCAGGCCGCGTCCATGACGGCACGGCTGTCTTCGCCGCGTTCGGGCACGGAGGTCGCATTCATGCCGATCGGCTTGAGGATACGTTGTTCGAGCAGGGTCGCGATCGGAGCGCCGTAACAGCGCTCGAGCACGAGCTGAAGCAGTACATAGCCGGCGTGGCTGTAGACGCGCTGCTTGCCCGGCACCTCGCCGGCTTGCGGTCGCCAGCTGTTGAACATGTCGATGAGCTGCGCGCGGGAAAACGTGTCGCTCGGCCAGGGCGGATGGTCGGTCGGCAGCAGCATGCCTGAGGTGTGCGTCACGAGCTCGCCAACGGTGACGCGGCGGACATAGTCGCCGGTGAGCTCCGGGAGATATTTCGCCAGACGATCGTCGAGCCGCAGCTCGCCGCGGAGGGTGCCGAGCGCGACCAGCGTCGCCTCGAACGGCTTACGCAGGGAACCGAGGTTGAACAGCGTATCCGGCGTGACCGGCCTTTGCGTGGCGTCGTCGGCAAAGCCGTAGTTGAAGAACTCGACATGGCTGCCGGCATAAAGCGCGGCGGCGAGACCGCCCGGCTGGTCCGGTGTTGCGGTCGGCGCCAGCTCGTTCGCGACGATGTCGCGCATCTGCGCGATCATGTCGGAATCCGCGGCGGCGCCGCGCGGCCAGGCAAGCGCGAGCGGAACGAGCGCAGCCCGGGCCAGCGCCCGTCGGGTGAGATACGATGAGGTGACAACAGACGGCACGGCTCTGGCGCAGGATTCGATGCGCCCCCATTCTCTTGTAGCGGGAGGGGCGGTACCTCCCAATTCACGATTGCGCGTGGTGGGTTCCGCGCGAGTGGTTTGTAGCCCGGATGGAGCGAAGCGCAATCCGGGATAGCGCCGCAGCCGAGCGAGCGGCCCTGGATTACGCTTCGCTCCACCCAGGTTACCCGTCGGCAAAATTTAACTTAGCTAATTGGCTAACAATTATTGACGCCAGATGGCGGCAGCTCTATAGTTAGCTCCATGGCTAACCAATTATCCCGACTCGATCAGGTTTTCGCGGCCCTTGCCGATCCCACCCGGCGGGCGATCGTGATGCGGCTCTGCGCCGGCGAAGCATCGGTCGGCGAGCTAGCCGATCCGTTCGAGATGGCGCTGCCGAGCTTCATGAAACACATCCACGTGCTGGAGACGAGCGGGCTCGTCCTGTCGGAGAAATCCGGCCGCGTGCGCACCTGCCGCCTCAGTCCTGACGCACTCCTCACTGCGGAAGACTGGTTCCAGCACCAGCGTGCGATCTGGGAGGCGCGGCTCGATCGCTTCGAAGCCTATGTGATGAAGCTGAAGAAAGAGCGGACGGCTGCCAAGCGGCCGTCCAAGACAAGTAACAAGACGATCAAACGGAAAGGTTCCTGATGATGACGAATTCTGCCAATCCCGCCCTGTCGCAATGGTCGCTCGACCGCGAGATCGTGATGTCGCGCGTGATCGACGCGCCGCGCGATCTGGTGTTCGAGGCCTGGTCTGACCCCAAGCATTTGCCGCAATGGTTCGGGCCGAAGGATTTCAAGCTCGAGACCTTCGAGATCGACGTGCGGGTTGGCGGCGTCTGGCGCTTCAACATGATCGGCCCGGACGGCACGGTCTACCCGAACCGTATGCGCTTCCGCCGCATCGAACGGCCGTCGCTGATGGAGATCGACCATGGCGCCGACCAGGACGACGATCCCGGCCTGTTCCGTTTCACCATCACTTTCGCCGAACAGAGCAATGGCAAGACGGTTCTGATGATGCGGCAGCTGGCGTCGAGCACGGTGCAGCGCGACGGTATGATCAGCTTCGGTGCCGTCGAATACGGCTACCAGACGCTCGACAAGCTCGCGGCCTATGTGGGCGGAATGAAGAGGTAGCGCCAACGCTCGTCCGGAGGCTCGACGAGGGCCTCCGGAATATCGCCGCAACGACGAATATGACAGCGCGCAGGTCAATTATGACAGCGCGATAACGAAGTTTTTGTCGCTTGGAACGACGGATTTATGACAGAATTGCTACCTTGGATGTCAAATTTGACTACAGCGGAGCGATTCATGTTGCAGTGGCAGGCGCGGACAAATCCCCTCGCATGGTGGTGGGGGTCCCTGACGCTGGTCAGTGCTGCCAACATTCTCGTCTGGTTCATGCTGTACCGCGAGTTCTACCCGACGCCCGCCGGCAGCCTCAGTGGCGGCTCCGACATCGGGCTGATGTTCCTGCTCTGCGCCGGCTATGTCTTCGGCTGTGCGTTCCGCTCGTTCCTGCCGCGCGCCGACGTGCAGCGGATCTGTCTGTTCGACACCTGGCTCTCCAGCGTCTTCGTCGGCCGCACGGTCGCGACCGTGGCCGAACTGTGCTTCGCCGCGCAATGGGCGGTCATCCTGCATCAACTCGGGACCATGACGGGCGCGGAGACGGTCGTGAACATCGCGTGGGTGATTGTGCCCATCATCATCATCGCGGAGTGCTTCTCCTGGTATGCGGTGGTGACGACCAACTTCCTCTTCAACGCGATCGAGAACTCGCTGTGGGCGGTGACATTCTTCCTCGCGGGCATCGCGCTGTGCCGACTGATGCCGGAATTCCAGGGACCGGTGCGGTGGGCGCTGATTGCCGGCATCATCGGCATCGCCTGCTTCCTGGTCTTCCTCGTCACCGTCGACGTGCCGATGTATCTCAGCCGCTGGCGGGCAGGGCACGAAGAGGGCAACAGGTTGCTCGGCTTCCTCGAAGGCCTGCATGACGTCTCGACGCGCTGGGTCGTGACCCACGACATCGCGCACTGGAAGGGCGAGCTGACCTGGATGTTCCTGTATTTCACGGCCGCGGTGTGGTCGAGCCTCGCGCTCTGTGCGCTCTACGCCATGGAAGGCTATCTCACGCGCTATCTGGCTTGAGCGATCAGGCCTCGCCGAGATCGACCTCCGTCAAGATGCCCTGGCGCAGCGCCAGCCTGACCAGCTCGATGTCGGAGCCGACGCCGAGCTTGTCCTTGATCAGGGAATGCAGGTTCGCCACCGTCTTCGGGCTGACATGGAGCGTCTCGGCGATCTCCTCCGTCGTGTTCTCGGCGAGCAGGAGCCGCAGCACCTCGAACTCGCGCGGCGTGAGGACGTCGGCGGCAGAGCTTTCCCCGGCGAGTCGGCTCAGCGCGAGCTCATGGTCGATGTCGGGGCTGATCGCGATCTTGCCGGCGAGCACGTCCATCACGGCGCGCACCAGGGTCTCCGGCGGACTGGTCTTGGTGACATAGCCCCTGGCGCCGGCCCGGATCGCCTGCACGGCAAAGCCGGCGTTTTCGTGCATGGTGAAGACGAGGATCCTCGCGCCCTTGTCCCACTGCCTGATCCGCCTGACCGCCTCGATGCCACCGATGCCAGGCATGCTCAGATCCATGATGACGAGGTCGGGCGCCTCCGATTTGTAGAGACGATAGGCCTCCGCGCCGTCGGCGGCTTCGGCGATGACGCGAAGTCCCGGCTGCTTCTGGAGCACGGAACGATAGCCTTCGCGGACGACGGAATGGTCGTCGACCAGCAGAATGGTCGCATCGGCCGCGCTCATGCGGCATGCTCCAGCGGCGGCCGATCGGCGGCTGCGAGCGGAATGACCACGCGCAGTGCGGAGCCGCCGTTCGGCGCGGCCTCGAAGCTCAATTGGCCGCGCAAGGCTGCGACGCGCTCGCGCATGCCGAGCAGGCCCATTCCGGATTTCGCGACGGGATCGCTCGCGCGTCCGTCATCGTCGATCCCCAGCGCGATTTCGCTGGCCCCCATCGTCAATTCCAGGCTGACCCGCGTGGCGACGGCATGCTTGGCGGCATTGGTAAGCGCCTCCTGCACGATCCGGTAGAGGCTGGCGCTGATCGTGGCCGGCAGGGTCTCGAATGCGCCGTCGAACCGGATCGAGAAGCGCGTCTCGCCGCGGCTGCGTCCGTTCCAGCCCGCGACGAGGCCTTCGAGGCTGGCGACGAGCCCGAGTTCCTCGACATCGGGCGGCCGCAGCCGGAACAGCGTGCCGCGCAACGTCTCCATCATGCCGGTTGCGGTCCGCGCGATGCCGTCGCATTCGCCAAGCAGGGAAGGGCAGTCCTGCGCGGCGGTCTGCCGAGCGGAGGAGGCGAGCGCGCGGATGGCCGCGAGCGACTGGCCGAACTCGTCATGCAACTCGCGCGCGAGATGGCGGCGCTCTTCGTCCTGGAGCGCGATCAGCTTCCGCGTCAGCTCGCTGCGTTCGGCAAGCGCGGTCTCGAGGCTTTCGGCGAGATGGTTGAAGCCGTCGCGGATCGCGGAGAGTTCGGCAAGGTCGAACGGCGGCAACCGCGTGGTGAGGTCGTTGGCGGCAATCCGCTCGAGGCCGGTGCGGATCATGCGGGTGGGGCGCAGCGCGCGTGCCAATGCGGCGTAGACCAGCGCGCAGAGCAGCGGCAGCGCGATCGCGAGCGCCAGCATCAGGCGGCCGGCCTCGTGCCAGGCCTCCGCCGTCTGCACGGCCGGCTCGACCGAGACGACGGCGTCGCCGAGCTTCGCTCCGCGCACGATCACAGGCCGTGCGGCTTCGCGGCCGGGGTCGAACAGGCTGCGATAGAAGGCCGTGAAGGCTTGCGGCGGCGGGTTTGCCGGGGCGGGCGCGCCGCTGCAGAAACGCTGGAGGATGTCGCCGCTCGTGCCGCGGAACGCCAGGCACAGGCCGGGCGTCATCACATAAGCCGAAACGGGGTCGAGGTTGGGAAAGTCCGAGCGCGGGCTCGCGACCCACTGGATCTTGCCCTGCTGCAGCTCCAGCGTCTTGGCCACGATGGCGGCGATGTCGTCGAGGCGCGCATGCGCCGCGCGGTCGGCCGTAATCAGGAAATAGGCGGAGATGGCGGCGAAGCAGGCGGCCGATATCGCGGCCACGCGCAACGTCAGACGGACTTTGAGATCGAACCTCGGGCGGTTCCACATCGGCGGGCACCTGGTGCGAACGGGTTGTCGCGACCGCATTAAACGGCAGAACGCATCCGGCGGAAAGCCGCCAGGCGCCAGTGCGCTGCACCGTCGTGAAATTTTCCCGGTCATCGCCGGGACCGGCGCCGCTGCATGGCCTGATTGCGCCGTCCAAATTGGCGCGCCGCTCCGTCACACACGAGGCCCTTGTATGCACCTGCGCCGGTTGATCCTCTCAGCCTGTCTCCTCGTCGTCCTCCCGGCGTCTTATGCGCTCGCGGGCGCCGAGACCGCCATCGGCGTCGCCATGGACGATTTCAGTTATACCGATACGTCGGCTGAACCCGCCAACCAGACCGCCGCCCACGAGCGACGGCTGGCGGCCTTCATGGCCGCGCTCCGGCAAGACATCGGCGGAGACCGGCGCTACCGGCTGGTGCCCTCGGCCCAGGACGGCGCCGCGTTCAAGGTGATCGGCGGCATCCAGAAGACGAGCACGCTGGTGCAATGGGCCAAGGTCGCCGTGATCGACGTCGGCGCCAAAAAGGTCGTGATGGACAAGCTCTACACCTTCCGCGGCGACAATGATGAATCATGGGAGCGCGCCGAGATGTTCGTATCCCGCGAGATCATGGCCGCACTCGCCACGCCTGCGCCGATTGCGATGGCCGTGTTCGAATTCGAGCTTGACGACAACACCGCGGCGCCGGCCGCCGGCCTCGCGGCCGCTGATGCATCCTATCTGGCCGACGTGACCGGCAGCGTCCGCGGCGCCCTCGGCCGATCCGGCCGCTACCGCGTCGTCGATGTCGGCAGGGCCAACGAGGAGGCGGTGAAGGCGCGCGCTCTACGCGACTGCGGCGGCTGTGAGGCTGCCATTGCGCAAGGGCTCGGTGCGGATCAGTCTCTCATTGGTGTGGTGCGGCGGGTCAGCCGCACCGAATACACGCTGGGCTTCCAGGTGCGCGACGCCAGAACCGGCGCCGTGCTGGCACGCGGCGACAGCGGCCTGCGCCTGGGCGCGGACTATTCGTGGAAGCGGGGCGCGGTGCGGCTGGTCAGCGACCGGTTGATCGAGAGCCACTAGCTCAGAACGTCAGCTGCACCTTCATCGACTGCGAGCGGTCGCTGGCGAGCTCGAACGCCGCGACCGCGTTCTCGAACGGCATGGTTGCCGTGATCAGCGGCTTGACGTCGATCAGACCTTCGCCCATCAGCCGCACCGCCAGCTCGAATTCGGGATCGAAGCGGAAGGTGCCGCGGAGCTGCAATTCCTTGGCGACGATGGAGTTGATCGGCAGCGTCATCTCGCCGCCGAGCCCGAGCTGCACGAGCGTGGCGCCGGGCCTGAGCACATCGAGCGCGGTCCGGAGCGCGGCCTGATTGCCGGAGGCTTCGAACAGCGTGTCGAACACGCCCTTGCCGGCGCGCCAGGGATCGAGCGCGGCGGCATCGGCCGCGACGTTGATGGCGTGAGTGGCGCCGAGCTTCCTGGCGACCGCAAGCGGCGCCTCCGCGACATCGGTGACCACGATCTCGGCCGCGCCGCCGAAGCGCGACACCAAAATCATCAGCGCACCGATCGGGCCGCAGCCGGTGATCAGCACGCGCTTGCCGAGCAGGGGCCCGGCCTGCTTGCCGGCATGCAGGCACACCGCGAGTGGCTCGGCGACCGCGGCTTCCGCCAGCGACAGCTTGTCGGCGATCGGAACGGCCTGCGCCGCATCGACCGTGATGAATTCGCGAAACCCGCCCTGCACATGGGGAAAGTGCATCGCGCTGCCGAGGAAGCGCATGTCGAGGCACTGGTTGCGCATGCCTTCCTGGCAATGCAGGCACTGGCCGCACGGCTTGCTCGGATTGACCGCGACGCGGGTGCCCGGCTTCACGTTCGTGACGCCGTCACCGACGGCTGCGACGACGCCCGCGATCTCGTGCCCGAGCGCCATCGGCTGCTGGATGCGCACGACGCCGAAGCCGCCGTGATGATAGTAGTGCAGATCGGACCCGCAGATGCCGCCGTTCGCGATCTTGACGCGGACTTCACCCGGACCGGGCGCTGCATCCGGATAGAGATCGATCCGCAGATCTTTCGGTGCGTGGATCACGACGGCGCGCATGGTTGGCTCCCTTCAGCGTTTCGCGGCTCACATCGCAGCGATCATGCCGCCATCGACATAGATGATCTGGCCGTTGACATAGGTCGAAGCATCCGACGCCAGGAAGATCGCGGCGCCCACCAGCTCGTCAGGTCGGCCCCAGCGCTTGGAGGGAACGCGGCCCATCAGCCAGTTGTTGAAGTCGGTGTTGTTGACCAGCGCCTCGTTCATGTCGGTCAGCATGTAGCCGGGGCCGATCGCGTTGGCCTGGATGCCGTGCTGGGCCCATTCCACCGCCATCGAGCGGGTCAGGTTCTTGATGCCGCCCTTGGCGGCGGTGTAGGGGGCAATCGTGGGACGCGCGAGCTCGCTGCCGAGCGAGCCGATATTGATGATCTTGCCGTGCTTGCGCGGGATCATGCGCTTGGCCGCCTCGCGGCCGATCACGAAGGCGCTGGTGAGGTTGGTCTCGATCACCTTGCGCCACTCGTCGGTGGTGAACTCCACCAGCGGCTTGCGGTGCTGGATGCCGGCATTGTTGACGAGGATGTCGACCGCGATGCCCTTGTTGTCGAAGTCGTTGAAGGCGGCGACGATCGCGGGCTCGTCGGTGACGTTGAACGCGGCGCCTTCCGCGAGGTAGCCGGCGGCGCGAAACTCGGCGACGGCCTGCTCGACGCGCTTGGGATCGACGCCGTTGACGATGATCCTGGCGCCGGCCTTGGCCATGCCCTCGGCAATGGCGCGGCCGAGGCCGCGGGAGGAGCCGGTCACGAGCGCGGTGCGGCCGGAAAGGTCGAAGAGGGCGGTGCTCATCTCAGAATATCCTCAGACGTTGGAACGGCGCACGGTCAAATCGGAGCGGTCGAATACGGCGGGCAGAAGGTCGACGCCGAGGCCGGGGCCTTCCATCGGATAGACGAAACCATCCTTGATCGTGGGCATGGTGGTGACGAGCTCATTGTACCAGCCCTTGTAGAATGCGCGCACCGATTCCTGGATCAGCGTGTTGGGCTGGCTGAACGACATGTGGATGGCGGCGATGAAGCCGATCGGGCCAATGCAGTCGTGCGGTGCGAAGGGCCGATGATAGGTCTCGGCCATCGCCGCGATCTTGCGGCCCTCGGTGAGGCCGCCGGTCCAGCACAGATCCGCCATCACCACATGCATGGCGTCGCGGTCGAGCATGTCCTTGTAGGGGAAGCGCGAGCCCAGCGTCTCGCTGGCGCAGACCCAGACGTCGGTGCAGCGGGCGTATTCGGCCAGGGCCTGCGGCGAGTTCATCCGGATCGGGTCTTCGTACCAGGTCGGCTTGTAGGGCTCGAGCGCGCGCGCGATCTGTTTCGCGGTCGGCAGGTTCCAGAGCGAATGAAGCTCGACCATGATCTCCATCTTGTCGCCGACCGCTTTTCGGATCTTCTCGAACGGCTCGATCGCCTGCTTCATCTGCGCGGCGGAGATGTAGAGACCCTTGTTCTCCTGTGCCGCCGGATCGAACGGCCAGATCTTCATCGCCGAGATGCCGCTTTCCAGCAGGTTTTCGGCGAGCGCATCGGCGTTGTTCATGAAGCCGTCCAGGTCTTCGTAGGGGCCCTTGGAGCCACCGAGATTCCAATTCGCGACCGGGCTGATATTGGTGGAGCGGACATATTGGGTGCCGGCGCAGGTGTTGTAGATGCGCTGCTTGTCGCGGCAGAGGCCGCCGAGCATCTGGTGCACCGGCTGATTGCAGACCTTGCCGAACAGGTCCCATAGCGCGATGTCGATCGCCGAAGCCGCGCGATATTCGACGCCGGTGGACGACTGCGCCATCGGCAGGTTCAGCATGTCGCGGTGGATCGCTTCGATGTGCAGCGGATTGCGGCCGAGCAGGCGGCCGGCAAAGGTGTCGTGGATCTGGGCCTCGACTGCGCCGGCGCCATAGAAGGTTTCACCGAGACCGATCATGCCCGTGTCGGTGTGGACGCGCACCCAGATGACGTTGGAGAATTCTTCGGTGCGCAGCGTCTCGATCGACGTGATCTTCACGGCAATACTCCTCCCATCGCAGGCGCGCGCAGCGCCATCTTGTTTGTCATTCTGCACCGCAGCATGGTGCGGGCACGGGCGGAGTCTTACGCCCGCTTGTAATATATCACAACATGTTTTAGGGATATCACCAACAAGGCGCCACCCTGCAACGACGGCGGCGGGCTGAGGGGAGAGACGACATGGCAACGCGCAAGCGCGCGCTCGAGGTGGTGAGGAATGACGACGGTGAGGGCAAGCCCTCCCGGCGCAACCGTCTCAACTTCTTCGAGCTGGCCTATCAGAGGATCGAAGAGCTGCTCGTCCATTGCGAGCTCAAGCCCGGCCAGTTCATGACGATGCTGGAATTGCAGCACATCACCGGCTTCGGCCGTACGCCGGTACATCACGCCGTCAATCGTCTCTCCGCCGATACGTTGATCATCATCCGTCCGCGCCACGGTCTGCGCATTGCGCCGATCGATCTGGCACGCGAGCGCATGCTGCTGGCCTTGCGCCGCGACATGGAGCGCTTCGTGATCCGGCTCGCGGCCGATCGCGCCAGCCTCTCGCACCGCAATCAGGCGCTGCACATCGAGCGTCTTTTGCGCGAACGCCGCGCCAGTCTGACCCTCGACGAGTTCAATCATATCGACCGCCGCATCGACGCGCTGGTGCTGGAGGCGGCAGGCGAGCCCTTTCTGGTGCACACGCTGCGGCCGTTGCACACGCTGTACCGGCGCATCGGCTACATCCACCACCGGTTCATGCCGGGACAGGCCGAGCTGTCAGGCACGATCGATCATCACCTCGCCATTCTCGCCGCGGTCGCCAGCCGCCGCGTCGAGGACGCAGTGAAGGCGAGCGATGCACTGATCGACTACATGGGCGAGATGTTCACCGGCATGGAGGTCGGGATCGACCCGCGCCTGCTCGATTGCAGCATCGAGCCGCTGCTTGGCACATGATCCGGAAAAGTGTGCAGCGGCTTTCCGAAGAGATCATGCTCAAACAATTAGGCCAAAACGCGATGACGATCCTGATCTCATCGCGCTTTAGAAAGTTTTGAAGAGAGGACCAAAGATGTCGACGATGGCGATGCCACAACCGACCGCGAGCGAAGCCGCGGTCCGCTACCTCATCACGAACTACAGTCCCAAGGGCAACAAGGTCGGCTGGCTGATGATGGCCTCGATCCTGGTCGAAGCCTGGGATCTCTATTCGATCGCCTTCGTGCTGATCTTCATCAAGGAGCAGTACAATCCCGATCCGCTGATGCTGGGCCTGGCCGCCGCCGGTACGCAAGGCGGCGCCATGATCGGCGCACTGCTCGGCGGCTGGCTCTCCGACAAGATCGGCCGCCGCGTCATGTTCCTGGTGACGATGGTGATGTTCATCGTGCTGGCGCTGGCGCAGGCCTTCGTGCCCAGCGTCGGCTGGCTCGTCGTGATCCGCTTCCTGCTCGGCGTTCCGCTCGGCTCGGATATTTCGACCGGCTACACCTACATCATGGAATCCATGGCCAAGGGCGAGCGCGAGGTCATGGGCAACCGCTGGCAGTTCATGTTCGCGGTCGGTGAAGTCCTCACCATCGGCGTCATCGTGATCTTCCTGCTGATCGACATGCAGCACGAGATGCTGTGGCGGGTGACGCTCGGCCTCGGCGCGCTGCCGGCGCTGATCATCCTGGTGATGCGCCACGACGTGCCTGAGACGGCGGTGTGGCTGGTGCAGAAGGGACGCTACCGCGAGGCCAAGCAGGTCGCGCGCGAGATGTTCAACGACGATCTCGCCATGCTGCCGGACCATGACGTGGAGGTGCCCAAGGTCTCCACCCGCGCGTTCCTCGCCGACCTTAAGAAGGATCCGATCCGCTGGCGCGCCACGATCTACGGCTGGATCGCCTGCTTCGCGCAGGCCAGCGAGTTCTCGACCTTCGCGTTCTACCTGCCGGTGCTCTTTGTGATGGTCGGCGTGTCGAGCGTGCTCGGCATCAATCTGGTGACGATGGCGCTGTTCTCGTTCGCTGCGCTGTCCGGCTGGGTCGGTCCGCTGCTGACGCCGAAGATCGGCCATCGCGGCATCTCCATTGCGGGCTTCTCGATCGTGCTGGCCTCCCTGCTGGTTGCCGCCTTCGCGCTCTACACCGACAACAAGATCCTGCTGCCGTTCGCGGCTGCCGCCATGCTGTGGGGCCATTATTGGGACGCGTCGAACTGCATGACGATCCCGACCATGGTCGCCAAGCCGAAATACCGCGGCACCGCCAGCGGCTTCGCCTACATGTTCGTGAAGTTGCCGTCGTTCCTCGCGATCTTCCTGTTCCCGACGGTGTTCGCTGCAATCGGGCAGGCGAATGCCACGCTGATGGTCGCGATCTTCCCGCTGATCGGATTGCTCGCCGCGATCTTCATCCTGCCGGAAGTCTACGGCTACGAGAACGATTGATCTCGCAAGCTACCTGATCGCGGCCGCCAAGGCCGCGATCAGGGCCGGTGGCGTCACCAGCAGTCCGAGCTTGAGGAACGGCCAGGCGCCGACCTCGATCTTCTCCCGTCGCAGCGCCACCAGCCACAGGATGGTCGCGAGCGAACCGGTCACCGACAGATTGGGCCCGAGATCGACGCCGATCAGGATGGCGCTGACGACCGGCGCGGGTAAATGATCGCTGGCGGCGACCGAGCCCGCAACGAGGCCGACGGGAAGATTGTTGGCGATGTTGTCGGCGACTGCGGTGGCGATGCCGACGCTCCAGGCCGCCTTCGTCACGGATTGCCCGACGGCTTCATGCAGCAGCGCGCTGAGTTGCCCGATCACGCCGGTCTTGATCAGCGCTTCCACCATCACGAACAGCCCGCCGACCAGCGGCAGCACGCTCCAGGAGACGCCGCCCAGCACAGGTACCGGCGATTGCCGGCTGACCAGCAGCACGATTGCGGCCGTCACCACGCCGCAGACGAAGGTCGGCAGGCCCAATTGCTTGTCCAGCGCGGAGGCCGTGACCAGCACGATTCCGATCGCCACGATGCCGATGGCCGTCAGCTTGCCGCCGCGGCCGAGTTTTGGATGCGGCACGCTGCGCGCGATCGTCTCTTCCTTCAGGGCGCGGTGCTGGGTCAGGCGCAGCACGACATAGGTCAGCAGGATCGAGGCCGCCGAGGGCAGGGCGAACAGGCGCAGCCATTCGGTGAGCGCGGGCATGTGGGCCCCGAACACGACGAGATTGGCCGGGTTGGAGATCGGCAGCACGAAGCTTGCTGCGTTGGCGATGAAGGCGCAGACGAAGAGATAAGGCAGCGGCTTGGCGCCGGCTGCGCGCGTCGCGGCATAGACGGCGGGCGTCAGCACGATCGCGGTGGCGTCGTTCGAGAGCAGGACGGTGACGAGCGTGCCGACGATGTAGATCAGCAGGAACAGCCGCTGCGGCGAGCCGCCGGCATATTCCACGGCGAGCGCCGCGAGATAGTCGAACAGGCCCTCGAGCCGCGCCAGCTCGGCGATCAGCATCATGCCGATCAGGAAGAGATAGACATCGACGCCTTTCTCGATGCCGGTCAGCGCATCCTGCCACGGCAGCAGGCCGAGCAGCACCAGCGCGCCGGCGCCGATGACGGCCCAGATCGCCTCCGGCAGGCGAAAGGGCCGGATGATGACGCCCGCGGTCGCGGCGACGATGATGCTCCAGGCCAGGATGGCGTCAGACGGCACGGTCAGTCCTCGAAGTGGGAAGGCTTCATTCGGGAGCGATAGCGGAAGCCGATGCCGATGTCTTCCCCCGCGGGCGCGGACGGCTATCTGCGATTTGCCGCGTCTCGGCCCGAGCTTCAGTCCACAATATTGCTCAAAGCCTGTGGGGTTAGGGCGCCGCGATAGCGCCGTCGTTGCGAGCGGAGCGAAGCAATCCAGACCGTCTCCGCGGAGCGAGTTCCGGATTGCTTCGTCGCAAGAGCTCCTCGCAATGACGGAATCTGTGGAGGCGTCTCGCGATGTTCACTCTCACCGCGCCATCGACAGCTTTGCCGTGATCGCCTTGCGCAAGATGCGCGACAGCGCTTCGACCGAATACGGCTTCTGGATCAGCTCGAAACCGCGATCGGCGTTCTCGGCGAGAACGTTGCTGTAACCAGAGGTGAGCACGACGGGCAGGCCCGGATAGCGTTCGCGGATGATGCCGGCGAGCTCGACGCCGTTCATGCCGGGCATGATGACGTCGGAGAAGACGAGGTCGACGGCGAACTCGTTCTCGCCGAGGATGGCGAGCGCCGCATTGGCGTTGGCGGCGCGGCGGACGACATAACCGAGGTCTTCCAGCAGCTCCGTGGAGAACCGGCCGACCTCGTCGTCGTCTTCCACTACGAGCACGCGATAGCCGCGCCCGGTGGACGCGGCCTCATAGGTCAGCGCCGCGGCTTCCTGATCCGTCGCGGGGCTTTGCGCCCGCGGCAGATAGATGGTGAAGGTCGCGCCTTCACCATGCTTGCTCGTCACGGCGATGTCGCCCTCGGACTGCTTTGCGAAGCCGAAGGCCTGGCTCAGGCCGAGGCCGGTGCCCTTGCCGACCTCCTTGGTGGTGAAGAACGGCTCAAAGATGGCTTCCATGTTTTCGGGCGCGATACCGCTGCCGGTGTCGGCGACCGAGATCGCGACATAGTCGCCGCCGCGCGCCGGTTGCGCCCGCAGGTTGGGGATGCCCTGAACTTTCCGGACTGCGATCGTGAGGCGGCCTTCGCCGTCCATGGCGTCGCGGGCGTTGATGGCGAGGTTGATCAGCGCGGTCTCGAATTGTGCGATATCGGCGATCGTGAAGCAGTCGCCATCATGAACCTCCACCGCGATCTCAATGCGGGCACCCACCAGCGGCCGGACCAGCTGCGCGACGCCTTCAACCTGGCTGCCGACGTTGAAGATCTGCGGTTTGAGCGGCTGCCGGCGTGCAAACGCCAGCAGCTGGGCCGTCAGCTTGGAGGCACGCTCGACGGTGTCGGAGATGGCATCGACATAGCGGCGGCGGCGCTCCTCCGGCAGCTCGCGGCGGCGCAGGAAATCGGTCGCCGAGCGGATGATGGTGAGCAGATTGTTGAAGTCATGCGCGACGCCGCCGGTGAGCTGGCCGATTGCCTCCATCTTCTGCGATTGCCGCAACGCTTCCTCACCGCGGCGGCGCTCGGTGATGTCGACAGCCTCGGGCACCGCGCCGGTGATGTTGCCGTGGCGGTCGAGCACCGGGCGCATGCCGAACTCGAAATCGCGCTCGCCGATGGGAAGGCGCAGGCGCATCTCCAGCCGCACGGCTTCGCCCTTGAGCACGGTGTCGAAGGCCTCGCGCACCAGTGCGCTCATGCCCTCCGTCGTGCTGAACCAGGGCGTCTGCCACAACGGCTTTCCGATCACGTCCGCAGGGCTCGCTTTGATGGCGTCGAGCACGGTCGTGTTGGCGTAAAGCAGCTCGCCCCTGAGATTGACGAGGCCCTGATATTGGTTGCTGGTTTCCAGGATCGCGCGCAGCCGCGCCTCGTTGGATTCGAGCTCGGCGGTGCGCTCGACGATGCGTTCTTCCAGCGTCTCATTGAGCTGCCGGAGCTCGATCTCGGCTTGCTTGGCCACCGTGATGTCGTGGGCAACGCCGATGAAGCCGATATGCCTGCCGGTCGGGTCCCAGCGCGGCTGCGATTCCGAACGCAGCCAGCGCCACTCGCCGGCGGAATTCTTGTAGCGGGCTTCCAGCACGAACGGTTTGAGCGATGCTTCACCCTGGACGGATTGCTGCAGCACATGCGGCAGGTCGTCCGGATGCAGCACCTTGCGCCAGTCGAAAGAGATGGCCTGGTCGTAGGGCAGGCCGACGAAATCGACATAGGCCTGGTTGGCGAAGGACCGTGTGCGGTCGAGCTTGGTGACCCAGATCGGCACCGGCGCGCTGTCGGCGATCAGCCGGAAGCGCTCCTCGCTCTCGCGCAGGGTCTCGCGCACCAGCATCTGGTCGGTGACGTCGATATGGGCGCCCACGAGGCGGAGGGCACGGCCGTCACGATCGCGCTCGATCTTGGCGACGACTCGGATCCAGCGGGTCTCGCCGTCGCTGGGACGGATGATGCGGTATTCGGCGGTGTAGTCCTCGCTCGTGCCGGACAGCGCATCGATGAAGTGCTTCACCGTAGCGTCGCGGTCGTCGGGATGAACGCGATTGATCCAATCCTCGTGCGACTCGCCGGCAGCTTCCGGCGGCAGGCCGTGAAGCATCAGATATTCCGGCGAACGGCGGTTCTTGAAGCCTTCGCGGAAGTCGACTTCGAGACCGCCGACCTTGCCGATGCGCTGGATGCGCGCAAGCTCGGCTTCGCGTTCCTGGAGCGCGCGATAGGCGTTGTCACGCTCGCGCGCGACATCTTCCAGGTGCTGGCGCAGCCTTTCGGCGGCGATGGTCTCGGGCAAAGGATCGTTCAAGGCGTTGGCCGTTGTGATGCGGGAGCGCACGTGGCCGACCGATATTCACACAGACGACGCGTGATGGCCATTGCTCAAAAGGAATATGGAAAGAAAGGCGTCGCCGAATGCAGTATGGTGGGCATCAACGAACGCCAAGTCTGGCTATTTGTTCCGAACCTTGGAACGATGAGCCCTCCGGGCGCGTATCTCCGGGGCGCCACAACTTTCATTGCCAAAAGCTCCCTTTCCGAAGAGGCTAAATCTTGAAGCTTTTTGTCTGCCAGGCCTGCGGCAACGTCCTCTATTTCGAGAACCGCGCCTGCGAACGCTGCGGCCATCGGGTCGCGTTCCTGCCGGAGAAGGAGACGATGTCGGCGATCGAGCCCGACGGAGAGGCTCAAGATGGGGCTTGGCGGACGCTGGCGACCAAGGGCGAAAGTCGCATGCTGTGCAGCAATGCCGAGCACGATTCGTGCAACTGGCTGACGGATGCAGGTGATACCACCGGCTATTGCCGCGCCTGCCGCCATAACGGCGTCGTGCCGGACCTGTCGGATCCGGCGCAACTCGCCGGCTGGCGTGAGCTGGAGATGGCGAAGCACCGGCTGTTCTATTCCCTGATCCGCTGGAAGCTGCCGCTCCAGACCCGGCAGGACAATCCCGAACATGGCCTGATCTTCAATTTCCTCGCCGACGATGCGCAGAGCGGGCAGAAGGTCCTGACCGGCCACGACAACGGCCTGATCACGATCGCGCTGACCGAGGCCGACGACATCGAGCGCGAGCGGCGCAGGCTGGAGATGGGCGAGCCCTACCGGACGCTGCTCGGGCATTTCCGCCACGAGGTCGGGCACTATTTCTGGGACGTGCTGGTGCGCAACGGCGGCGAGCTGGACGAATGCCGCGCCGTGTTCGGCGACGATTCCGCCGATTACGGCCAGGCGTTGCAGCGCCACTATGCCGAAGGCGCCCCGCCGGACTGGCAGCAGAACTACGTCTCGGCCTACGCGACCACGCATCCGTGGGAAGATTTCGCCGAGACCTGGGCGCACTATCTTCACATCGTCGACACCCTGGAGATGGCTAGCGAGTTCGGCATGGAGGTGCGGCCCAAGGTGGATCGCGACGGGGAGTTGACGACGCGCATCCGCTTCAACCCTTACGAAGCGAGGGACGTCGAGGCGATCGTCAACGCATGGCTGCCCTTCACCTTCGCCATGAACAGCGTCAACCGCGCCATGGGCATGCGCGACCTCTATCCGTTCATCCTCTCGCCGGTCGTCGTCGACAAGCTCGGCTTCATTCACGGCCTGGTCCGGAACGTGGGCAAGGCCGGGAAGCCGTAGGCCGTCCGGGAGCCTGCAAAGCCCGTTTCGGTCTTGCTTCGGTCTTGCGCTGGTACGCCAGAGGGGCCGGATTTTGACCGTTGCCTCCGGCCTATTTTGATGTACCACGGGAGCCACACGGCCCATCCCATAGGCTCCAACGGCCAGGGAAGGGTCCCGCCCAAGGTCGAGACTCAAGAAAAGCATGTTCAAACGCATTCTGATCGCCAATCGCGGCGAAATCGCCTGCCGGGTCATCAAGACCGCTCGCCGCATGGGAGTTCAGACGGTCGCGGTCTATTCTGAGGCCGACCGCGACGCTCTCCATGTCGAGATGGCCGACGAGGCCGTGCTGATCGGGCCGCCAGCTGCGGCCGAGAGTTATCTGGTGATCGAGAAGATCGTGGAGGCCTGCCGCAAGACGGGCGCCGAGGCGGTGCATCCCGGTTACGGCTTCCTGTCCGAGCGCGAGGCGTTTCCGCGCGCGCTGGAGGCGGCCGGCATCGTCTTCATCGGCCCTAACCCGGGCGCGATCGCGGCGATGGGCGACAAGATCGAATCCAAGAGGGCTGCCGCGAAGGCAAAAGTCTCGACCGTGCCCGGCTATCTCGGCGTCATCGAGGACGCCACGCACGCGGTCAAGATCGCCGACGAGATCGGCTATCCCGTGATGATCAAGGCCTCCGCCGGCGGCGGCGGCAAGGGCATGCGCATCGCGCATTCGACCTCCGAGGTCGCCGAGGGCTTCAACCTCGCCAAGGCCGAGGCCAAGGCCTCGTTCGGCGACGACCGGGTCTTCATCGAGAAGTTCATTGTCGATCCCCGCCATATCGAGATCCAGCTGCTCGGCGACAAGCACGGCAACGTGATCTATCTCGGCGAGCGCGAATGCTCGATCCAGCGCCGCAACCAGAAGGTTATCGAGGAAGCGCCGTCGCCGCTGCTCGACGAAGCCACCCGCCGCAAGATGGGCGAGCAGGCGGTCGCACTCGCTAAGGCGGTGAATTACGACTCCGCCGGCACCGTCGAATTCGTCGCGGGGCAGGACAAGAGCTTCTACTTCCTCGAGATGAACACGCGCCTCCAGGTCGAGCATCCCGTTACCGAGCTCGTCACCGGCGTCGACCTCGTCGAACAGATGCTCCGCGTCGCCGCCGGCGAGAAGCTCGCGATCACGCAGAAGGACGTCACGCTGACGGGCTGGGCAGTGGAGTCGCGTCTCTACGCCGAGGACCCGTTCCGCAACTTCCTGCCCTCGATCGGTCGTCTGGTGAAATACCGTCCGCCGGCGGAAGCGAGCCAGGACGGCATCACCGTGCGCAACGACACCGGCGTGCAGGAGGGCGGCGAGATCTCGATCCATTACGATCCGATGATCGCCAAGCTCGTCACCCACGCGCCGTCGCGCGCGGCCGCGATCGAGGCGCAGGCCACCGCGCTGGACTCGTTCTACGTGGACGGTATCCGTCACAACATCCCGTTCCTGTCGGCGCTGATGCATCATCCGCGCTGGCGCGAAGGCCGGCTCTCCACCGGCTTCATCGCCGAGGAATTCCCCAAGGGCTTTGCCGTGCGCGTGCCGGAAGGCGAGGTCGCACGGCGGCTTGCCGCGGTCGGCGCCGCCATCGATCACGTGCTCGGCGAGCGCAAGCGGCAGATCTCGGGTCAGATGGGCGGCCGCATCGTGCAGCGCGAGCGTCGCCGTGCGGTCTGGCTCGACCGTCAGGAGATCCTGCTGGAGATCGCGCGCGAGGGCGAGGCGGTCGCGGTGCGTTTCCTCGATGCCGACGGCAAGGCCGGCAATGCGCATCTGTTGCAATCGCCGTGGAAGCCGGGCGATCCGGTCTGGCAGGGCACCATCGACGGGCACGTGGTCGCAGTGCAGGTGCGTCCGATCGCGAACGGCATCCGCCTCGCGCATCAGGGCGTCGAGGTGCCGGTCTATGTCTGGACCGAAGCGGAAGCAGCCTCGGCGCGGCTGATGCCGGTGACCACGGCTGCCGACACCGGCAAGAAGCTGCTTTGTCCAATGCCCGGTCTCGTGGTCTCGATCGCGGTGACCGAAGGGCAGGAGGTCAAGGCCGGCGAGACGCTCGCGGTGGTCGAAGCCATGAAGATGCAGAACGTGCTGCGCGCCGAGCAGGATGGTACCGTGAAGAAGATCCACGCCACCGCCGGCGCGACGCTCGCGGTGGACGCGCTGATTTTGGAGTTTGCGTAGGGTTTGGGGGGACTCTTGCGAGGGGTCCACTGACTTCGTCATTGCGAGCGCAGCGAAGCAATACAGACTGCCGCCGCGGAAAGATTCTGGATTTCTTAGCTGCGCTTGCAATGACGACGTGACCGCAGGGGCAATCCAGCCTCACCTTCGATCGCGGAGCATGAGACCGCGGCCT
>NZ_JBVVPM010000003.1:314948-341092 GCF_055811255.1 Bradyrhizobium sp. MI1.11 | reverse complement strand
TGATCTACGCCAATACTGTCGTGCAACGGGGCACGCCCTGGATCGAAAAAGCCGCCTAGCCTTTAATGGTTGCTACGAAACTGGCTTTCCGCAAGCGGGGCGAGGTAAGATCAAATCACGTCCGCGAGCGAATGCCCGTGCAGCTCGATGTTCAGCCCCTGCATGCCCATGTCGTTGAGCTCGCCGCCCATCGCTTTGATGCTCTCCTCGCGGATCAGCGACATCAGTCCGCGGCGCAATGCCAGGAATTCCGACGACATCATCATCGACTGCTGCCGCGGCCGCTCCAGCGGGATCGGAATCTCCGCCTTGATCGAGCCGGGGCGCGCGGTCATGCAGTAGACGCGGTCGGACAGGAAGATCGCCTCGTCGATGTCGTGGGTGACGAACAGCACCGAGATCTTCAGCCGCTGCCACATGTTGGTGAGGATCTGCTGCATGATGACGCGGGTCTGCGCATCGAGCGCGCCGAAGGGCTCGTCCAGCAGCAGCACTTTGGGTCCTGTCGCGAGCGCGCGGACGATGCCGACGCGCTGTTTCATGCCACCTGAGAGTTTCTCGGGGTAATGCTTTTCGAAGGCTTCGAGGCCCGCGAGGCCCAGCAGCGTGCGCGCGGCGCGCTCGCGCTGCGAGCGCGGCATGCCGCGCATCTTCAGGCCGAACTCGACATTCTCTCGCACCGTCTTCCAGGGAAACAGCGAATATTGCTGGAACACCATGCCACGCTCGGCGCTCGGACCGTTCACCCTCTCGCCGTCGACGGTGACGATGCCCGTGGTCGGCTTGAGGAAGCCGGCGACCGCGTTAAGCAGCGTCGACTTTCCGCAGCCGGAGGGCCCGACGATCGAGACGAACTCGCCAGGCTTCACATGAATCTGCGTATCGGTGACGGCCTGTACCGGTCCTTCGATGCTGTCGTAGCTGAGGGAGAAATTCCTGACCTCGATATGCCCCTGCGGTGCCTTGACGACGATCTCACTCATCTTGACCTCCACGGCATCACCAATTGTCCGGCCCCCCGGATCAGCATGCTCGATCCGAGGCCGAGCACGCCGATCGCGATCATGCCGAGCGCGATGTCGGCATACTGGACCAGCGAATAGGCCTCCCAGGTGAAATAGCCGATGCCGTACTGCCCCGAGATCATCTCGGCGGCGATCAGCGACACCCAGGCCACCCCCATGCCGACGGTGAGGCCGGTGAAGATGTGCGGGAGCGAGGCCGGGAAATACACGTCGCGGAAGATCGAGCGTTCCCGCGCGCCGAGACATTGCGCGGCGCGCACCAGCACGGGGTCGACCAGCGACATGCCGTGCAGCGTGTTGACCAGGATCGGGAAGAACGAGCCGAGGAAGGTGATGTAGACGATGCTCTGCTCGTTGGTAGGCCACAGCATGATCGCCATCGGCACCCAGGCGATCGCCGGGATCGGCCGCAGCACCTCCGCCACGGGGAAGATAATCTCGTGGACCAGCTTGAAGCGGCCCATGATCAGGCCGAGCGGCACCGCGACGATGGCCGCGAGCGAGAAGCCGAAGAAGATGCGCCGGCAGCTCAAGAGAACGTGCAGCAGGAATTTCGGATCGTGGATCGCCTTGGTGAAGCTCGCATAGACCGCGAGTGGCGAGGGCACGTTGGTGAAGCGCACGAAGAACACGACGCGGTAGGTCGTCAGCAGGTGCCAGACCAGCAGGAAGGCGAGCAGCGAGATGATGCCGATCGCGGTCGCGCGCAGCCCGCCCCGGTTGAGCCGGTACCAGCGCAACGCGAGCGTGCCGAAGGAAGGCGGTGATGCGGGTGGAGTGGAGGCGGGCATGGCGCTTGCCTCCGCGATGGCACTTGCCGGCATGCTGTCCTCGGGATGTCTGAGGAGGGCGGGACTGCTCACGTCTTGCCCCCGCCGACCGCCGCCTTCACGGCCTCGTCGAAGCCGAGCACCTTGCCGCTGATCTTGGCGGCATAGGCTTCGGCGTCCTTCTTCAACAGGAACGGCACAACCTCGCCATTGCCGACCGCGAAGAAAGCCTGGTCGGCGAACAGCTTGATGCCGCGGGTGGTATCGAAGACGTAAGCGACGTTGATCTTCTTGCCCTTTGCCTTGTAGTCGGCATAGGCGGCGAGCGTGCAGCCGGTTGACGAGAAAGGCATGATGCCGGCTTCGTCGACCCAGACCTCGCCGGCTTTGCGCGGATCGGAGATCGGTTTCTTGCAGAAGGAATCTTCGCCGGAGATCTCGTAATTGCTGGTGCTGGCGAGCCGCGCGTCGTAGTCGAGCTTCATCTCGGAATAGGCTTTGCGGATGTGGCTGTCGTCGACCCATTTCTTCGGGTCGAACTCCTTCATCCGGCCGAGGTTCTGCAGCACCTTGACGTCGGCCGTCGCGGCGTCGATCAGCGCCGGCTTGATCGAGGGATCAGTGGTCATGTTGCCGCTGGGGCCGAGGAAGATGTAGACGACCTCCTTGTTGATGCCGGTCCATTCCTGGATTTTCTCGGCGGCGAGCTTGGGATCGTCGCGCAGCCACTGATTGGCGGCGATCAGCGCCTTGAAATATGCGACGACGACCTCGGGATATTTCTCGGCGAAATCGGTGCGGACCACGATGCCGTGGAAGGTCGGCAGATTAGTCTCGACGCCGTCAAAGATCTTTCGCGCGAAACCGCGGAACGGCAGCAACTCGGCGAACGGAACGAAGTCGGCATGCGCGTCGATCTTCTTCTCCTGGAGATTGGTCGAGCCGACCTCCGGGCTTTGGCTGACCAGCTGGAAGAAATCCGACGCGTAGCCGCGGTCCTGCATCGCCTTCAGCACCATGCCGTGCGCGGCGGAGCCGAACGGCACGCTCACGAGCTTCCCCTTGAGGTCTGCGAGATCGTAGTAGGGCGAATCCTTGTGAACGACGATGCCGTTGCCGGAGCCCGACAGGCTGTAGGCGGCGATGCCGATCAGTCGGCTCTTGCTCTCCGGATTGCTGTCGAAAGTGAAGCCGTTCACGATCAGCGGATAGTCGCCCATCATGCCGATCTGCAGCTTGTTCGCCATCATCGCATTGGTGACGGGCGGACCGGACGTGAAGTTCTGCCACTCCAGCTCGAACTTGATGTTGGCGTATTTGCCGTCCTTCGGCAGATATTTTTCGAGGAGATGGAGCTGGCGGATGACGACGCCGGCGGTCACCGTGTTGGTCGTGGTGTCCTGCGTTCCGATGCCGAGCGTAACGGTTTCCGCCGCGGCCGGCTGCGCGAGGAGAAGCGCCAGCGACGTCACCGACATCGCGATCGAGAGCGTGGGAAGATGGCGGACCATTCTCATCCTCATTCGGTTGGATGTGCTGTGGTTGCCATGATTGGGTGAGGGCGTGGGCAGGGCAAATCCGGAATGAGCGCCACAGTCGATTAGTTGCCGGGAAAAGTTGATTGCATAGTCCTTGGGCAGTCCTGCACTATAAAGCCGCTTGGGTGGGCACCGGCCCTAGTCCGACGCTTGCCCTCGCATCTCTTCCAGCACGTCGGGCCGGCAGACCACGATCTGGGAGCGCTTGGTCAGCACGATTCCCTTCTCCTGCATGCGCTTCAGGCTGATCGTGACCCATTGCCTGGTGGCGCCGACCATGTGGGCGATATCGGCATGGGTGAAGGCGGCCGCGATCACCCGGCCGTCGGCGTCATCGACGCCATAGAGGTCGACGAGATGCAGCAACAGATGCGCAAGGCGCTGTGTGATCGAGCGCGTTCCCAGCATCTGGGCCAGCGCCGAATAGCACTTGCCCTTGAAGGTCAGGCCTTCGATCAGGCCGATCGCGAGGTTCGGAATCTCGACCGCAAGCGATCGCAACTCCTTTCCGGGCAGATGCACCACGCTGCAATTGCTGGATGCAACGCCGGACCATTGATGCACGGTGCCTTCGAACACTTCCGGCCCGCCGACGAAATTGCCGACATGCCAATAGGCCAGCGTGATCTCGCGGCCGAGCGGCGAGGTGTAGAAGACCCGGATACGGCCGCTTTCGATCAGCCAGATACCGTCATGCTTGCCACCCTGGCTGAACAGCGTCTGGCCACGGTTGAGCACTTTTCGGCGGCCCTGCTTCAGCACCAGCTCCCGCTCGCGCTGGCTGAGCTTGTCCATCAACGGCGGCGGTCCGCCGATCCATTGCTGGTTCTCGGTGAGCAGCAGCGAGGAACCGCCGGCAGGCCGGACTGCCGGGGGACCGGCCCCCCGAACCGCATTCGCCGCCGCCTGCAACATTATCTGCCTCCGGAACGTTCAAACCGTTCTAAAGAGGAGCAATGTCCGTGCCAGATTCACTCCGCTGTCATCGCCCGGCTTGACCGGGCGATCCAGTATTCCAGAGACGTCAATGGGTTATCGAGAAGCCGCGGCGTACTGGATTCCCCGCCTTCGCGGGGAATGACAGCGGAGTTTGGAGGACGACCTGTTGCGTCTACCGTCCCGCCAGGCTCAGCAAATACGGCTTCGGGTAAATCCCCCGATTATGCCCATCCGAAAACGAGATGTTCAGCCCGTAACCGAGATCGCCGATTTCGGTGATCGCGATGCCCGGAAAACGCTCGGGGAAGCGGCCGTCGAAGCGGGCGCGGGTGCAGTGGGCGCATTTGCAGGAGAGGCGGAGCGTTTCCGCCGGCAAGTCCAGCGTGTCGTCCTGAGCGGTGCGAACGCGGAGCGTCGCGAGGTCGGCGCTTGCTTCGTAATCTGCCACGATCGGTGCCACCAAGGTCATGACGTGTCTCCGACCCTTCTCTACGTTGCCGCAGCGCTGCTGCGATAGCAACTAATTGCCAGGCTCAGGTGCGAGGCGCTGATCTTCGCTGCCTGCTGTTCGATCATCGCCCACGAAATGTGAAACTAATCGACCGGGAATTTCAGTTCGGCGTTGCCGGATTCCCGTCTCTCCGAAACCTTGTGCGCAATCGAGGTCAGGAGAGACAATGAGCGCATTTCAGAAGGAAACGGTCCTGTCGGTCAGGCACTGGACCGATAGCCTGTTCAGCTTCACCGCGACGCGCGATCCGGGCTTCCGCTTCCAGAACGGCCAGTTCGCGATGATCGGGCTGGAAGTCGAGGGCAAGCCGTTGCTGCGGGCCTACAGCATGGCGAGCGCCAATCACGAGGAGGCGCTCGAGTTCTTCTCGATCAAGGTGCAGGACGGTCCGCTGACCTCGCGCCTTCAGAAGATCAGGGAGGGAGACGTCATCCTGGTCGGCCGCAAGGCCACGGGCACGCTGATCACCGGCAACCTCCTTCCCGGCAAGCGCCTGTTGCTGCTCTCGACCGGCACGGGGCTCGCGCCGTTCGCCAGCCTGATCAAGGACCCCGACGTCTACGAGAATTACGAGACCATCGTGCTCGCCCATGGCTGCCGCCAGGTCTCCGAGCTCTCCTATGGCGAGCACCTGGTAGAAGGCCTGCGCGATCACGAGTTCTTCGGGCCGCTGATCCGGGACAAGCTCGTCTACTACCCGACCGTTACCCGCGAGCCGTTCAGGAATCGCGGCCGCATCTCCGACCTGATCGCGTCGAACCAGCTCTTCGACGACATCGGTCTATCAGGCCTCGATATCGAGACCGACCGCATCATGCTGTGCGGCAGCCCGGCGATGCTGGAGGAACTTCCCGCGATGTTGTCCGCACGCGACTTTGTCGAGGGCAATCACAGCCGGCCCGGTCATTTCGTGATCGAAAAGGCCTTTGTCGAGCGCTGAGGCGCAAATCGCAGCCCGGCGACAACTAATTGCTATCGCCGGGACGCCTGCTGAACAAATCTGATGCAAAGGCGCCGGACCTGCCGGCGAACCAGGAGCAAGCGATGTCACTAGATCAGATCGTCGATGGACTTTCGGAGGTTTCCTGCGACGTGCTGGTGATCGGCGGCGGCACGGCCGGCCCGATGGCGGCACTGAAGGCGAAGCTGAAGAATCCGAAGGCCAATGTCGTCCTGCTCGAAAAGGCCAACGTCAAGCGCTCCGGAGCGATCTCGATGGGCATGGACGGCTTGAACAACGCCGTCATTCCCGGATACGCAACGCCGGAGCAGTACACCAAGGAAATCACCATCGCCAATGACGGCATCGTCGATCAGAAGGCGGTCTACAAATACGCGCAGAACTGCTACTCGATCATCGAGGAACTCGACAGTTTCGGCATCCGCTTTCTGAAGAACGAGAACGGCGACTACGCCGTCAAGAAGGTGCACCACATCGGCACCTACGTGCTGCCGATGCCGAACGGCGAGACCGTGAAGAAGGCGCTGTATCGCCAGCTCCGTCGCGCCCGCATCCTGATCTCCAACCGCTACATGGCGACGCGGCTGCTCAAATCCGCCGACGGGCGCATTGCCGGCGCGATCAGCGTTAATACTCGTACCGCCGAGATGCTGGTGATCAAGGCCAAGGCCGTCATCCTGTGCATGGGCGCCGCCGGCCGGCTCGGTCTGCCGACCTCCGGCTACATGTTTGGTACCTACGAGAACGCAGCCAATTCCGGCGACGGCTATTCCATGGCCTATCATGCCGGTGCGGCTCTGGCGAACCTCGAATGCTATCAGATCAATCCGCTGATCAAGGACTATAACGGCCCGGCCTGCGCCTACGTCGCCGGTCCCTTCGGCGCCTTCACCGCCAACAACGAGGGATCGCGCTTCATCGAATGCGATTACTGGTCGGGTCAGATGATGCTGGAATTCTACAACGAGCTGCTGTCCGGCAAGGGCCCGGTGTTTCTCCAGCTCAAGCATCTTCACCCCGACACCATCTCGGAGATCGAATCGACGCTGCACAAGGTCGAGCGTCCCACACGCGGCCTGTTCCAGCAGGGGCGCGGGGTCGACTACCGCAGCGAGTCGATCGAGATGCATATCTCCGAGATCGGCTTCTGCTCCGGTCACAGTGCGTCGGGCGTGTTCGTCGACGACAACGCGCGCACCACCGTCCCGGGCCTCTATGCCGCCGGCGACATGGCCAGCGTGCCGCACAATTACATGCTCGGCGCCTTCACCAACGGTTCGGTCGCCGGCCTCGACGCGATGGAATTCGCTGACAATCACGACTTCGCGGAATTCGACGCGGCCGATGTCGCCAGCGAACGTGACCGCGTCATGGCGCCGACCAAACGCGAGGACGGCATTCCGCCGAACCAGATCGAGTACAAGACCCGGCGTCTCGTCAATGACTATCTCCAGCCGCCGAAAGTTACGCGCAAATACGAACTCGGCATGCGCCGGCTCGCCGAAGCGAGGGAAGACATGCAGGAGCGCATGATCGCGCGCAATGCGCACGAACTGCTCCGCGCGCTCGAAGTACAGTCGATCATGGACTGCGCGGACATGGCTGTGCATGCCTCGCTCTACCGCGAGGAAAGCCGCTGGGGTCTCTATCACTGGCGCACGGATTTCCCGGAGAAGGACAATGAGAACTGGTTCTGCCACACGCTGCTCAGCAAGCAGGACGGCAAGATGACCAGCGAGAAGCGTGCCGTGGAGCCCTATATCGTGCCGATCGCCGACGATGAGAAGGATCTCTACGACAAGCAGCGCATCCGCGCGACAGCCTGACCCGCCAAAGTAACAGGAGACATACGATGCCTCTCGCTTCCTATCAGACATCGGTTCCGGTGGTCGTCGACGACGCCAAATGCATCGCGGACAAGGGCTGCACGGTGTGCGTCGACGTCTGTCCGCTGGACGTGCTGCGTATCAGCGATATGACCAACAAGGCCTATATGGCCTATGACGAATGCTGGTACTGCATGCCCTGCGAGGCGGATTGCCCGACCGGCGCTGTCACCGTCAACATTCCCTATCTGCTGAGGTAGTCATGTCGAGCCCGTTCGAATCCTACGACGATCTCGAAGATGCCGACGAGCGGCTCCAGGCCGCCGATCCAGGGGAGCGCCGCGTCGCCATCATCGCGCTCGGCCATTCCGGCGATCCCGCAGCAGTCGGCCATCTCGCCAAAATGGTCGCCGATCCCGATGCCGGCGTCCGCCAGCAGGTCGCGATGGCGCTTGGCGAGTTCGACGGGCCGGAGGCTGCCAGCGCGCTGGTGAAGCTGCTGGTCGATCCTGAGAGAATCGTTGCGTCCGCCGCGGCCGACAGCATGGCCGAGTTCAAGGATCCTGCCTGCGCCGAAATCATCCTGCCGCTGGTCAAGCACGCCCACGCCTTCGTCCGCATGGGCGCGTTGCGCGCGCTGAAGGAGCTGCGCTGCAAGGATACGCTGAAGCCGGCGCTGGAAGCGCTCCAGGATTCCGACGCCGCCGTGCGGGTGCAAGCGATCGGCGTGATCGGGTTCCTCAAGCTGGAGGAATCAATCCCGGCGCTGACCGCGCTGATCAACGATCCCGACGCGCATGTGCGCCGTGCCGCCGTCAGCGCGCTCGCCTTCTCGCAGATGAAGCCCGCGGCTGAGATGATCACGCGCGCGTTGAAGGATTCGGACTGGATGGTGCGGGAGATGGCCGCAGAAACGCTGGGCCTCAACGTCAACGGCTCGATCGCCGCCGACCAGCTCATCGCTTCGCTCAGTGACGAGTTCTGGCAGGTGCGGCTGAAGGCAATCCGCAGCCTTGGCCGGATGAAGATCGAGCACGCGGTTCGCCCGATCGGCAATTGCGTCAACCATGAGCAGGCGAATTTGCGGAAGGAAGCCGCTGCTGCGCTCGGCGAAATCGCCCACCACGACGGCGAGGCGTTCCTTGCCGTCATCGCCAACGATCCAGATCCCGAGGTGCGCAAGAACGCGCGCTGGGCGCTTCAGCAGATCGCGGCCCGGAAAGCGCGCGCGGGGGCATAGGAGCGCGGCGGGCTGCCGCGCTGGACTTCCCGTCCCAGACGTTTATTGGTCTTCGCCAATGTGATCGGCCTCCGCGAGCGCGGCCGATCCGAAAAGAGCGAGGATACGCCCATGACGACATTGACGGTAAAGGACCTTCTTCCCGAGGACGGCACGCGGGGAACGCTTGTCGGCCGCGTCTGGCTGCCGCAGGCGAATGGCCCGGCCGTGGTCGCCGTGCGCGGCGATGGTGTGTTCGACGTCACCGCAACGTTCCCGACCGTCAGCACGCTCTGCGAGGAGGACGATCCGGCGAAGGCGCTTGCCACGACCAAGGGTGAGCGCATCGGCGATATCGAGGCCATCGTCCGCAACACGCCGCCCGATCAGCGCGATCCGAAAAAGCCGTGGCTGCTCGCGCCGGTCGATCTCCAGACGCTGAAGGCGGCCGGTGTGACCTTCGCCATCTCGATGCTGGAGCGCGTGATCGAGGAGCGGGCGAAAGGCAATCCGGCCTCGGCCGAAGCGATCCGGCAAGAGGTGACGCGGCTGATCGGCGACGATCTGTCGAAGCTCAAGCCGGGTTCGGACCAGGCGATGCACCTGAAGCAGGTGCTGATCGACCAGAACGCCTGGAGCCAGTATCTCGAGGTCGGCATTGGCCCCGATGCCGAGGTCTTCACCAAGGCGCCGACCTTGTCGTCGGTCGGCACCGGCATGGATGCGGGGCTGCATCCGAAATCGACCTGGAACAACCCCGAGCCGGAGCTGGTGCTGTTCGTCTCGAGCCGCGGCAAGATCGTCGGCGGCGCGCTCGGCAACGACGTCAATCTGCGCGACTTTGAGGGCCGTTCGGCGCTGTTGTTGTCGAAAGCCAAAGACAACAACGCGTCGTGTTCGATCGGTCCGCTGCTGCGCCTGTTCGACGACAGCTTTACCCTCGATGACGCCCGCAAGCTCGACATCAGCCTGAACGTGAAGGGGCAGGACGGTTTCGTCCTCGACGGCCATTCCTCGATCAGCATGATCAGCCGCGATCCGACCGATCTGGTCGAGCAGACCATCGGCAAGGTGCATCAATATCCTGATGGCTTCGTGCTATTCCTCGGGACCATGTTCGCACCGGTTAAGGATCGCGACGCGCCGGGGCAGGGGTTCACCCACAAGCGCGACGACATCGTCACGATCTCGGCGCCCCAGCTCGGCAAACTCGTCAACCGCATGCGGACCAGCGACGAGTGCGAGCCCTGGACCTTCGGCATCGGCGCGCTGATGAAGAATCTGGCGCAGCGGAAGCTGATCTAGCGGTCGGCATGTTGCCCGGCCGACAGCGGGCGATTGCACATCGAAATCAGAGAAGGTCGTCATGCCCGGGCTTGTTCCGGGCATCCACGTTCTTTGTCCCGCATGGCAAGAACGTGGATAGCCGCGACAAGCCCGCCCATGACGATGTGGCGCTGGCCAAGCTGCATCATTTCTTTCATCTTCCCGTTGCATCTGCGGAACAAAATCGCGCTGGGCGTGTCGTACAATGACTCTCCTGCCGAATGTCACCCCCGACCAAATAGTCAGATAATATGACTAGTCGGAACCAAGCTTCCGTGAAATAGTCCCTCCCGCCGCCTCAAAGGTCGGCCTGTGGGTGCGATGCTACCAATCGGCGCCCCGGATAACATTTTGGGAGATACGCCTGATGATCCTCAAAGCCCTCTTTGCGGCCAGCGCCACTGCCGCGTTGCTGCTCGCGCTGCCGGCGAATGCCGCCGAGCTCACCATCGGCTTCTCGCAGATCGGATCGGAATCCGGCTGGCGCGCGGCCGAGACCTCGGTCTCCAAGCAGGAAGCCACCAAGCGCAAGGTCAATCTCAAGATCGCCGACGCGCAGCAGAAGCAGGAGAACCAGATCAAGGCGATCCGCTCCTTCATCGCGCAGAATGTCGATGCGATCTTCCTCGCGCCCGTCGTCTCGACCGGCTGGGACTCGGTGCTGAAGGAAGCCAAGGAGGCCAAGATCCCGGTCGTGCTGCTCGACCGCGACATCGATCCCTCCGGCAAGGAGCTCTATCTCACCGCCGTGACCTCAGACAGCGTGCATGAAGGCGAGGTCGCCGGCGACTGGCTGGCCAAGACCGTCGGGGCCAAAGCCTGCAACATCGTCGAATTGCAGGGAACGGTCGGCGCGAGCGTCGCCGCCAACCGCAAGAAGGGTTTTGACACCGCCATCGCCAAACACGCGAACCTGAAGGTGGTGCGCAGCCAGACCGGCGACTTCACCCGCGCCAAGGGCAAGGAAGTGATGGAAAGCTTCATCAAGGCCGAAGGCGGCGGCAAGTCGATCTGCGCGGTCTACGCGCATAATGACGACATGATGGTCGGCGCGATCCAGGCGATGAAGGAAGCTGGCCTCAAGCCGGGCAAGGAGATCCTCACTGTCTCGATCGATGCGGTCCCCGACATCTTCAAGGCCATGGCCGCCGGCGAAGCCAATGCCACGGTCGAGCTGACGCCGAACATGGCGGGCCCCGCGCTCGATGCCATCGCGGCCTTCAAGGGCAAGGGCACGGTGCCGCCGAAATGGATCCAGACGGAGTCGAAGCTTTATACGGCCGCCGATGATCCGCAGAAGATCTACGACAGCAAGAAGGGCCTCGGTTACTGAGGCGAGGACGTCGCCGGACGGCCGTGTTTCGGCAGTCCGGCGATCCCGCTCGAAACCGCTGCGCGAACGAACAGGCTCCGTGTCCGCATCGTCGGCGGGCGCCGCTGGGAGTGAATTTGTGATGGAGAACAGCCCGCATTCCGCGGCTTCCCTGCTGGAGGCGCGCGGGATCAGCAAGAGTTTTGGTGCGGTACGCGCGTTGCAGCAAGTCGACTTCACGCTGCGCGCTGGCGAGATTCATGCGTTGCTTGGCGAGAACGGCGCCGGCAAGTCCACGTTGATCAAGGTGATCACCGGCGTGTTCCCGCGCGATGCTGGCATCGTCAGGCTCGGCGGCGAAGAGGTCGCGCCGCGCTCGGCCAAGGCGGCGCTTCAGGCCGGCATCGCCACCGTCTACCAGGAGGTCAATCTGCTGCCGAACCTCTCGGTGGCGCAGAACCTGTTCCTCGACCGGCAGCCGATGCGTTTCGGCATGGTGCGCGAAGGCGAGATGCGCCGCCGCGCCAAGGCGCTGCTCGCGGATTTCGGCCTCGACATCGACGTATCAGCGCCGCTTGGCAATTATTCGGTGGCGATCCAGCATGTCACCGCAATCGCGCGCGCTGTCGATCTCTCGGCGCGTGTGCTGATCCTGGACGAGCCGACCGCGAGCCTCGACCGCCATGAGGTCGAGATCCTCTTTCGCATCATGCGTCAGCTTGCCAAGCGCGGCATTGGCATCGTCTTCGTCAGCCATTTCCTCGACCAGGTCTACGAGATCTCCGATCGCATCACGGTTTTGCGAAATGGTCGCCTGGTCGGCGAGCGCGAGACCGCGTCGCTGTCGCGACTCGAGCTGATCCGGATGATGCTCGGCCGCGAGCTGGCCGAGACCACCAGCGCGCGGGCCGCGACGCGCGAGCATCAGGCCCGCGAAGTCTGCGCGAGCTTCGAGAGCTATGGCAAATCAGGCTATGTCGCGCCGTTCAATCTCGAGCTGCGCCATGGCGAGGTGGTCGGTCTCGCCGGCCTGCTCGGCTCGGGCCGGACCGAGACGGCGCGGCTGGTGTTCGGCGCCGAGCGCGCCGATCGCGGGCAGGCGAGGGTGGAAGGCGCGCCTGTCCGGCTTCACTCGCCGCGCGACGGCGTGCGCCACGGCTTTGGCTATTGCCCTGAGGAGCGCAAGACTGACGGCATCGTCGCCGAGCTCACCGTGCGCGAGAACATCGTGCTCGCGCTCCAGGCCAAGCGCGGTCTGCATCGGCCGCTGTCGCGACGCGAGCAGGACGAGATCGCAAGCCGTTACGTCAAGATGCTCGACATTCGCCCGCCCGATCCGGAGCGTCCCGTCGGCCTGCTGTCCGGCGGCAATCAGCAGAAGGTCCTGCTGGCACGGTGGCTTGCGACCTCCCCGCGGCTCCTCGTGCTGGACGAGCCGACCCGCGGCATCGACGTCGGCGCGCATGCCGAGATCATCCGCCTGATACGCGAGCTCTGCGACGACGGGCTTGCGCTGCTCGTGATTTCCTCCGAGCTCGACGAGATCGTGACCTATTCCGATCGCGTGGTGGTGCTGCGCGACCGCGCTCATGTCGAGGAACTCGCGGGCGAGGCGATCGACGTCGGCAACATTCTCGCGGCCATTGCCGCCGATAGCGTCGCCGTTGCGCTTGAGGCTCACACATGACAGCGCTGCTGCCGCGCCGCGGCCTTGCCCAGATCCTCGCATTGATCGTCATCCTCGCGGTCGATCGTGTGGTGTCGCCGCAATTCTTCGATCTGCGCCTCCAGGATGGACATCTGTTCGGCAGCCTGATCGACGTGCTCAATCGCGGCACGCCGGTGGCGCTGCTCTCGCTCGGCATGGTCCTGGTGATCGCGACGCGCGGCATCGATCTGTCGGTCGGCGCGGTCATGGCGATCTCGGGCGCGATCGCGGCGAGCCTCGCCGACAACCACAGTCTGGCCGTGGTGCTGGCGGCTGCGCTCGGCGCGGGCCTGATCTGCGGATTGTGGAACGGATTTCTCGTCGCGGTGCTCGGCATGCAGCCGATCGTGGCGACCCTGATCCTGATGGTGGCGGGACGCGGCATCGCTCAGCTCATTACCGAAGGCCGCATCGTGACCTTCTCCTCGCCCGATTTGGTCTGGCTCGGCAACGGCTCCATCCTCGGCGTGCCGGTGCCAGTCGCGATTGCGCTTGGCATGTTGATGCTCACCGGCGCGGTGGTGCGAGGCTCGGCACTTGGGTTACTGATCGAAGCAACCGGCGGCAATGCGCGGGCGAGCGAGCTTGCCGGCGTCGGCACGCGCGCGATGATTTTGGCGGTCTATGTCTGGTGCGGCGTTTGCGCTGCGCTTGCCGGTGTCATCGCGGCGGCCGACATTATGGGCGCGGATGCCAACAATGCCGGCCTCTGGCTCGAGCTCGACGCCATCCTCGCGGTGGTGATCGGCGGCACCTCGCTGTTCGGCGGCCGCTTCAGTCTCGTGCTGGCCGTACTCGGCGCGCTGATCATCCAGACCATGAACACCGGCATTCTGCTGTCGGGCTATCCGCCGGAGTTCAATTTGCTGGTCAAGGCGATGGTGGTGCTCGCCGTGCTGCTGCTGCAATCGCCGAAGCTGTCCGGCTTTGCCGGAATCGTGACGCGGCTGCGGGGGACCAAGGCATGAAAGGCCTGCCGCCCGTCCTCATCACGGCGATCGTGCTCGTCGCGGGATTCGCGCTTTGCGCGATGCAGTTTCCCAACATCGCCTCCACCCGCGTTGTCGGCAATCTCCTGACCGACAACGCCTTCCTCGGCATCGTCGCGACGGGCATGACCTTCGTCATCATTTCCGGCGGCATCGATCTCTCGGTCGGCTCGGTGATCGGCTTCACCACGGTGTTCGTCGCGCTGGCGATCGAGCGCTGGGGAATGCCGCCCCTGGTCGCCTTCGTCGCCATCCTCGCGCTCTCGGCCGCCTTCGGAGCGGCGATGGGCGCGGTGATCCATGTCTTCGATTTGCCGCCTTTCATCGTGACGCTCGCCGGCATGTTCTTGGCCCGGGGTGCCAGCTTCCTGCTCTCGACGGAATCGGTGCCGATCACAGCACCGGTCTATTCCACTGTGTCGGACTTCGCACTGCGAGTACCCGGCGGTGGACGGCTGACGGCGGTCGCGATCATCATGCTTACGATCGTGATCGGCGGCGCATTGCTGCTGCAGCTCACCCGGTTCGGCGCCAATGTTTATGCGCTCGGCGGCAGCCGGGCGACCGCGAGCCTGATGGGTGTCGCCGTCGGCAGGATGACGGTGAAGATCTACATGCTGTCGAGCCTGCTCGCCGGCATCGCCGGCATCGTCTTCTCCTTCTACACCAGCGCCGGCTACTCGTTGTCCGCGGTTGGCGTCGAGCTCGACAGCATCGCGGCCGTCGTGATCGGCGGCACGCTGCTCACGGGCGGGCAGGGCTCGGTGATCGGCACCTTCCTCGGGGTGCTGATCCAGGGCATGATCCAGACCTACATTAATTTCGACGGGACGCTGTCGAGCTGGTGGACCAAGATCGCGACCGGGGTGCTGCTGTTCGCCTTCATCGCCTTGCAGCAGGGGTTGGTCGCGCTCGCGCGCCGGCCCGTGGCAAAGCGCGCGGGAGCAGTCTCATGACCACCTCGCGCATCCTTGTCATCCCGACGCGCCGGGCGCACTCCAATCACGCGGAGGTGGCCCGCTCGATCGGCGTCGACATCATTGCCGGCCGCTACGCGGAGGGAACGCGCCTGCCTGGCGATGCCGAAATGATCGCGATGTTCGGGGTGTCGCGACCGGTGCTGCGCGAGAGCGTGAAGACGCTGGTGGCCAAGGGCCTGCTCACAACCAAGGCGCGGGTCGGCACCGTCGTGCGCGAGCGCGTCGCCTGGAACATGTTCGACGCCGACGTGCTGGCCTGGCACCTGGATGCCGGGATCGACAAGCGCTTCCTCAATGACCTCGCCGAAATCCGCCTCGCGGTCGAGCCGCGCGCGGCCGCGCTGGCGGCGGCGCGGCGGTCGGAGCAGGATCTCTCCGAGCTCCGTCGCTGCATGGAGCGGATGCGGCTTGAAGCCTCCGACTCCGTTGGCTTCGCCGATGCCGACCTCGCGCTCCATGTCGGTGTGGCGCGCGCCTCCGGAAATCTGTTCATGCGCTCGATCGGGCACGTCATCGAGGCTGCGTTGCGCGCCTCATTCCTGCTCAGCGCACCGGTCGAACCGGAGGACCGCGACACTGTTCTGCTCTGGCATCAGAAGATCGTCGATGCCATCGCGGACGGTGATGCCACGACTGCGTCGGAGGCGATGGTCTACGTCATTCACAACGGCATGCGCCGCCACGAGGGTACAGTGATCGAGACTGTACCGGCCGAAGCGCTGCCGTCCGCGGAAGCTGGAGAAAGATCGTGACTGAACTTCGCATCGCCATCGTCGGATTCGGCAAGATCGCGCGGGACCAGCACGTCGGCGCCATCGCAGCGGTTCCCGGCGCGACGCTGGCGGCCGTCGCCAGCCGCAATGCCTCGTTGCCGGATCTGCCGCATTTCGCGACCATCGAGGAGCTGCTGGAAAAAGGCCCGCCGATCGACGCGGTGTCGCTCTGCACGCCGCCTCAAGTGCGCCGCGCCCAGGCCGTCGCAGCGCTCAGGGCCGGCAAGCATGTCATGCTGGAGAAGCCGCCCGGCGCCGGCGTTGCCGAGCTCGATCCGCTGATCGCGATGGCCGGTGAGGCCAAGCGAACGCTGTTTGCGACCTGGCATTCGCGCCATGCGCCGGCAGTCGAGCCGGCGCGCGAGTGGCTCGCCGCGCGCCGCATCCATTCCGTGCACATCAACTGGAAAGAGGACGTCCGCGTCTGGCATCCCGGGCAGGCGTGGATCTGGGAGCCGGGCGGGCTCGGGGTGTTCGATCCCGGCATCAATGCGCTGTCGATCCTGACCAGGATCCTGCCGAAACCTGTGTTCGTCACCGCGGCCGAGCTCGCCTTCCCTGCCAATTGCCAGGCGCCGATCGCCGCGAAGCTGACGCTGACCGACATCGACGGCCTGCCTGTGGCCGCCGAGTTTGATTTCCGCCAGACCGGGCCGCAGAGCTGGGATATCCTCGTCGAAACCGACCAGGGCCGGATGACGCTATCCCGCGGCGGCAGGATCATGGCGATCGACGGCAAGACCGTTGCCGAGGCGCCCGATGAGGAATATCGGGAGCTTTACCGGCGCTTCGTCGCGCTCGCCGCTACAGGCGCGAGCGACGTCGATTTGGCGCCGCTTCGTCTCGTCGCGGACGCCTTCCTGCTCGGCAGGCGCACGATCGTCGAACCGTTTGTGGATTGATCATGGCTGGATCGAAAACAGAAAGAGACGTCTTCGGAACGCTGCCGGACGGCCGCAAGGTGGACCGCATCGTGCTGCGCGGAGAGGGCGGGTTCGAGGCGCGCATCATCACCCATGGTGCAGTCTTGCAGGCCTTGAGCGCGCCGGACGCCAAGGGCGGCTACGACGACGTCGTGCTCGGCCATGACGCATTCGCCGGCTATCTCGCCGAGCGAAAGTTTTTCGGCGCCACCGTCGGCCGCTACGCCAATCGCATCGCCAACGGACAATTTTCGCTGGACGGCGAGACGGTGCAGCTTCCCGTCAACAACGGTCCGAATGCGCTGCATGGCGGCCTCGACGGCTTCGACCGCAAGCTCTGGGACATTGCGGAGATCGACGATGGCGCCAAGCCCGCAGTCACGCTGACCTACACGAGCCCGCATGGCGAGGAAAACTTTCCCGGTCGGCTCGATGTGCGCCTGACCTATCGCGTCACCGGCCCGGCCGAGCTATCCCTGACCATGGAGGCGCGGACCGACCGGCCGACCATCGTCAACCTGACCAACCACAGCTTCTTCAATCTGGAAGGCGCGACATCAGGCACGCCCATTCTCGATCACAAGCTGACGGTCGCCGCCGGGCATTTCCTCGCGATCGATCCCACCGCCATTCCGTTGCCGGAGCCGCCGCGCAGCGTTGCCGGCACGCCGTTCGACTTCCGCGAGCCGCGGGCCGTCGGCGAGCGCATCCGCGAGAGCGACCAGCAATTGCGCAACGGCAGGGGCTACGATCACACCTACAGTCTCGCGCGTGATGGCAAACTTGCGCTCGCGGCGCGGCTGGAGGGACCGCGCTCGGGGCGCATCATGGAGCTGCTCACCAATCAGCCCGGTCTGCAGGTCTATTCGGGTAATTATCTCGACGGCACGATCTCGGGCAAGGGCGGCAAGCTCTACCGGCAGTCCGACGCGATGTGCCTGGAGCCGCATATCTGGCCGGACGCACCGAACCGGCCGGATTTCCCGAGCCCGCGCCTAGCGCCGGGCGAGGTCTACCGCCATCACACGGTCTATCGCTTTGCGGTGAGGAGGTCATGATGGAACAGGTGCCCACCTCGGTTCTTTCGGACGATCCTTGCCATCTCGGCGAGGGGCCGACCTATGACGTGACCACGGACACGGCCTGGTGGTTCGATATCCGCGAGGGGCGACTGTTCGAGGCGCAGCTCGCCAGCAGCAGCATTCGCGTTCATGCGCTGGGCCGGATGGCGAGCGCACTTGGGCGGATCGACGCCGAACGGCAGTTGATCGTCGCGGAAGACGGGCTCTATGTCCGCAAAATCGCCGATGGCGCGATGACGCTGATCTGTCCGCTCGAAGCCGATAATCCCGCGACCCGTTCCAACGATGCCCGCGTGCATCCCTCCGGCACGTTCTGGATCGGCACCATGGGCCGCAAGGCGGAAGCAGGGGCAGGCGCGATCTACGCGTTCCATCACGGCGAGATCTCGATGCTGTTTCCGCGCGTCAGCATTCCCAACTCGATCTGCTTCTCGCCCGACGGCACCACCGGCTACTTCGCCGATACTGCGCGCGCGGTGCTCTACGCGGTGCCGCTCAATCCCACGACCGGCCTGCCGCGCGGCGAGCCGGAAGTGCTGCTGCGCCACACCGGCATCGGCGGTCTCGATGGTTCGGTGTGCGACGCCGACGGAAACATCTGGAACGCGTGCTGGGGCGCTGGCCGTATCGACGTCTACTCTCCGCAAGGCGAGCGGCTGCGCTCGATGAGCGTGCCGGCAAAGCAGGCGAGCTGCCCCGCTTTTGTAGGCCCTGATCTGTCGCGTCTCCTCGTCACCTCGGCCTGGCAGGACATGGATGCGGCGGCGCGTGCCGCCGATCCGCAAGCCGGCTACACCTTTCTGTTGGAGGCATCCGCGCGCGGTCGCGCGGAGCCTGACGTCAAGCTCGCATAGGAGGCTCGAAGCCGCACACCACCAAAGTTCTCGGCGACACGAAAAAACAGTCTGACACCAAAGGGAGTGAAACATGCTGAAACTGAAGACGACCTTCCTCGCGCTGGCGCTGGCCGGCGCTGCGACGATGGCCGCGGGCGTCACCGCCTCGGCCCAGGACAAAGCAACAGTCGGCATCGCCATGCCGACCAAATCGTCGGCGCGCTGGATCGACGATGGCAACAACATGGTCAAGGTGCTGAAGGAGCGCGGCTACAACACCGACCTGCAATATGCCGAGGACGACATTCCGAACCAGCTCTCGCAGGTCGAGAACATGGTGACCAAGGGCGCGAAAGCGCTGGTGATCGCCGCGATCGACGGCACTACGCTGTCCGACGTGCTCAAGCAGGCGAAAGCGAAAGGCATCACCGTGATCGCCTATGACCGCCTGATCCGCGGCACGCCGAACGTCGACTATTACGCGACGTTCGACAATTTCCAGGTCGGCGTGCTCCAGGCCGAGTCGATCGTGCAGGGCCTCGGCCTCAAGGATGGCAAGGGTCCGTTCAACATCGAGCTGTTCGGCGGCTCGCCCGACGACAACAACGCCTACTTCTTCTACAACGGCGCGATGAGTGTGCTGAAGCCGTACATCGACAGCGGCAAGCTCGTCGTCGTCTCCGGCCAGATGGGCATGGACAAGGTCGCGACCTTGCGCTGGGATGGCGCCACCGCGCAGGCCCGCATGGACAATCTGCTCAGTGCCTACTACGGCAACAAGAAGGTCAACGCGGTGTTGTCGCCGTATGACGGCCTATCGATCGGCATCATCTCCTCGCTGAAGGGCGTTGGTTATGGCAGCGCCGGCCAGCCGATGCCCATCATCTCGGGCCAGGATGCCGAGGTGCCCTCGATCAAGGCGATGCTGCGCGGCGACCAGTATTCGACCATCTTCAAGGACACCCGCGACCTCGCCAAGGTGACCGCCGACATGGTCGACGCTGCGCTGGCCGGCAAGCAGGTCACCGTCAACGACACCAAGACCTACGAGAACGGCGCCAAGACCGTGCCGTCCTATCTGCTCAAGCCGGTCGTGGTCTACAAGGACAATTGGGAGAAGGTCCTGGTCGACAGCGGCTACTACAAGAAGTCGCAGTTCCAGTAAGAGGTCTACTCCCTCTCCCGACCTGCGGAGAGGGAGTTCTTTAGGGTTAGGGCGAAGCGCATGTTTATCAACTCGTCATGCCCGGGCTTGTCCCGGGCATCCACGTCCCTCTTCGCAAGCGGCTGCACGTGGATGGCCGGGACAAGCCCGGCCATGACGATTGTGGAAGCCCCCGGGAGAATGATCCAATGACTGCAATGCTGGAGATGCGTAACGTCAGCAAGAGCTTTTCCGGCGTGCAGGCGCTGCGCGATGTCAACTTCTTGGTTGAAGCCGGGCAGATCCACGCCCTCGTCGGCGAGAACGGTGCCGGCAAGTCCACGCTAATGAAGGTGCTCAGCGGCGTCTATCCGGCCGGCAGCTACGAGGGCACCATCATCTTTGATGGCGAGGAGCGCCGCTTCCGCGACATCAACGATTCCGAGGCGCTCGGTATCATCATCATCCATCAGGAGCTGGCGCTGATCCCGCTGATGTCGATTGCCGAAAACATCTTCCTGTCGCATCCGCCGTCCAAGCTCGGCGTCATCGATCGCGACGAGGTCTATAGACGCACGCGGGAACTCCTGGCGCAGGTCGGCCTCAAGGAATCGCCGGATACGCTGATCACCGATCTCGGCGTCGGCAAGCAGCAGCTTGTCGAGATCGCCAAGGCGCTGTCCAAGCGGGTGCGGATGCTGATCCTGGACGAGCCGACCGCGAGCCTCAACGAGGCCGACAGCGCCGCGCTGCTCGAACGCCTCATGGCGTTCCGCGCGCAGGGCATCGGCTCGATCCTGATCTCGCACAAGCTGAACGAGGTCGCCAAGGTCGCCGACCACATCACCGTGCTGCGTGACGGCCGCACCGTCGACGGCATCGACTGCCGCGCCGAGCCGATCCAGGAAGACCGCATCATACGCAGCATGGTCAACCGCGATCTCGCCCATCGCTTTCCGGAGCGGAGCGCAAAAATCGCCGAGCCCGTTCTCACCGTCGAGAACTGGTCGGTCTACCATCCCATCCATCCCGAGCGGCAGGTGATCAAGAACGTCGATTTCAGCGTGAAACGCGGCGAGGTCGTCGGCATCGCCGGGTTGATGGGGGCGGGGCGCACCGAGTTCGCCATGAGCCTGTTCGGCCGCTCCTGGGGCACCACGATCAGCGGTCGCATCCGGCTCGAGGGCCGTGAGATCGTGCTGCCCAACGTGGCCGCCGCGATCGACGCCGGCCTTGCCTATGTCACCGAAGACCGCAAGCAGCTCGGACTGATCCTCGCCGACGACGTCCGCAAGAACATCACACTGGCAAGCCTCGACCAGGTCGCCCCCAACCGGGTGATCGACGACATCGCCGAGCTGAAGGTCGCCAGCGATTACCGCAACCGGATGCGCATCCGCTGCTCCGACGTCTATCAGGAGACCGGCCAGCTCTCCGGCGGCAACCAGCAAAAGGTCGTGCTGTCGAAATGGCTGATGACCGACCCCAAGGTCTTGATCCTGGACGAGCCGACCCGGGGCATCGACGTCGGTGCCAAATACGAGATCTACTGTATCATCAACGAGCTTGCGGAAGCCGGCCGCGGCGTGGTGGTGATCTCCTCGGAGATGCCCGAGCTACTCGGCATCTGCGACCGCATCTGTGTCATGAACGACGGCGCCTTCGTCGGCGAGTTCCCCGGCGCCGAAGCGACGCAGGAAAAGATCATGCGCGCCATCATGCGCAACGACAGAAATTATGGAAGCAGCGCCCTCGCGGGTGCGGAGATGGGAGGATCGCAGCTATGACCGACAAGACGGTTTCGCTGCCCGAGGAGGGCCGGCACGGCAGCTTCATCAAGAACAATTTGCGCAATTACGGCATGCTGATGTCGCTGATCGCGATCATGCTGTTCTTCCAGGTCATGACCGGCGGCACGCTGCTGCAGCCGCTCAACCTGACCAATCTGGTACTGCAGAACAGCTACATCGTCATCATGGCACTGGGCATGCTGCTCGTCATTGTCACCGGCCATATCGACCTCTCGGTCGGCTCGGTCGCGGGCTTCGTCGGCGCGGTGGCCGCCGTGCTGATGGTGACATACAAGGTCGACTACACGCTCGCCTTCATCGCCTGCCTGCTGCTGGGCGCGGCAATCGGCGCCGCGCAGGGCTATTGGGTGGCCTATTTCAAGATTCCGTCCTTCATCGTGACGCTGGCCGGCATGCTGGTGTTCAAAGGACTTGCGCTCGCGGTGTTGCAGGGCCAGTCGCTCGGGCCGTTCCCGGCGACCTTCCAGAAATTGTCGTCGGGCTTCATTCCGGAGATGCTGCCCGAGGCCGGCACGCTGCATCCGACGTCGATGCTGGTCGGTGCGGTGCTCGCGCTCGGCCTCGTCTACGCCAGCGCCAAGGGGCGCTCGCGCGAGCAGTTGCACGGCATCGAGGTCGAGCCTTACGCGTTCTTCCTCGGCAAGAGCATTCTCCTGGCCTGCGCCGTGCTCTATTTCACCTATCTGATCGCCTCGCATCGCGGTCTGCCGAACGTGCTGGTCATCATGACCGCGCTGATCGCGCTCTACGGCTTCGTCACCCGCCGCACCGTCATCGGTCGGCAGGTCTACGCGGTCGGCGGCAATGCGAAAGCGGCAAGCCTGTCGGGCATCAAGACGGAACGGTTGACCTTCCTCACCTTCGTCAACATGGGCGTGCTCGCCGCGCTCGCCGGCCTCGTCTTCGCCGCGCGCCTCAACACCGCAACGCCGAAGGCGGGTCTCGGCTTCGAGCTCGACGTCATCGCCGCCTGCTTCATCGGCGGCGCCTCGGCCTATGGCGGTGTCGGCCGCGTCGGCGGCGCCGTGGTCGGTGCCATGATCATGGGTGTGATGAACAACGGCATGTCCATCCTCGGCATCGGCATCGACTATCAGCAGGTCATCAAGGGTCTGGTCCTGCTCGGGGCGGTGTGCATCGACGTATATAATCAGCGGAGATGAGGCTGCGTAGCCTGGATGGAGCGAAGCGCAATCCGGGGCTACTGACCCGCATTCCGCTCTGCTCCATGCGGGCTACGGCAGTCATTACTGCGTCGTGATCAGCACCCCGGCGATCGCGACGGAGAGGCTCACCGCCGAGACGGTGGCCACGGTCGATAGCACGCCCATTCGCCGGAGCGCGATGGCGAAGACGATGATGATGGGCGTTGCGGTCATCAGCCCGATTTGTGCATCGCTCATGTTATCGCTCGCAGCTCCACGGAACCCTGGGGCGTTTGGTACCGCGACCCGGCCGGCCGGACGTTGCGACGGCGCAAACAAATTGATCGGCATTCCCCAAGTTTGTCCGGCAACAAACTCGGATCGGCACGGCTGAGCTAAGTCTGGCTGGTGTCCTGATCCGGAAGAGCAGATGTCGGCAGCCGATTGCGAACCACGGGGAGCCGGCTGGGGAATTCTGGACGATCTTCCCGGCGATCCCATGATCTGGGTGCTGATCTTCAGCGAGCTCGCCGCCTTCGGTCTGTTTCTCGGTGCATTCGCGGTCGCCCGCGCGATCCATCCGGCCGTGTTCGCGGTGGGGCAGGCGGCGCTTGATCCGGGTCTCGCCGGATTGAACACTGTCGTGCTGGTGACGAGCGGTTGGGCCGCAGCCCGGGCTGCGAAGACCGCGCGGGCCAGCGAGAGCCGGGCGACACAATCCTGGCTCCTCACAGCCATGGGGCTTGGCGGCCTGTTCGTGGCGATCAAGCTCGGCGAATATGCCGAAGAGATCGGACGCGGCATCGGACTCGAGACCAGTCCGTTCTTCACACTCTACTTCCTCCTGACCGGCTTCCATCTTCTGCACGTCTGCCTCGGCATCATCATCCTCGCATTGGTCTGCCGCCGCGCTGAAGCGTTCGGCGTCGAGACGGGAACGGCCTTCTGGCACATGGTCGATCTGGTCTGGATCGTGATGTTCCCGATTCTTTATCTGGTGCGGTGACGATGCCGGATCGCCTGGACATCACATGGATCGCGCTGATCGGCCTCGCGCTCGCGACCATCCTGGTGCCACCGCTGGTGCCGCGGCCGCTGCTCGGCAACGCCCTGCTGCTGGCCTTGGCCGCCGTCAAGGGCCGCCGGATTGCGCTCGATTTCCTCGATCTTCGCGCGGCGCCTGCGCTCTGGCGCGGCCTCGTCAGCGCCTGGATCCTCATGGTGGTGCTGTTTGCCTGGCTCACATCTGCCGTCAGCGCCCTGATCTGACTCACTCCTTGCGCCCTGACAAAGAACAGGCCGTGCCGATCAGCGATAAATCGCATCACCGATTTTCTCGGCGGGACTCAATTGAAAGGATTGGCAATGGCTGAACGCCTGACCAAGTCGGCCGCTCGAAACGTCTTCTACGGCGGCTCGGCCTTTTTCTTCGCCATCTTCATCGGGCTGACGGCGCACAGCCACTACTACATGGTCACGACCTCGACGGACGCAGTGACGCTGACGTCGTCGGTCGCCCGCGGCAAGCATGTCTGGGAGAAGAACTCCTGCATCAATTGCCACACGTTGCTCGGCGAAGGCGCCTATTTCGCGCCCGAAGTCGGCAACGTCTGGGATCGATGGGGCGGCAAGGAGGATCCGGCCGGCGCGCGAGAGACGTTGAAGGCCTGGATGCAGTCGCAGCCTTCAGGCGCGGAGGGCAGGCGGCAGATGCCGCAATTCAACCTCACCGACCAGGAGCTCAACGATCTCGCCGATTTCCTGCAATGGGTGAGCACGATCAAGCGCCAGGATTGGCCGCCGAACAAGGCCGGTTGAGCCCGCCGCTTTCCTCTTTCAAGGCAGAGAGAATCCGAGATGAAATATCAGACCCAAAAAGTCGCGATGCTGTATTTCTACGGCGCGCTGACCCTGTTCCTGGCTCAGGTCCTGTTCGGCCTCCTCGCCGGGACGATCTACGTCCTGCCCAACACGCTGTCGGTTCTGCTGCCGTTCAACATCGTCAGGATGATCCACACCAACGCGCTGATCGTGTGGTCGTTGATCGGCTTCATGGGCGCGACCTACTTCCTGCTGCCTGAGGAAACCGAGACCGAGCTGTACAGCCCGCTACTCGCAAAGATCCAGTTCTGGATGTTTTTTGGCGCAGCAGGCGTCGCGGTCGTGGGCTATCTCTTCCACTACCACGAGGGCCGCGAGTTCCTTGAGCAGCCCTTCATCATCAAGGTCGGTATCGTCGTCGTCTGCCTGATGTTCCTGTTCAATGTGACCATGACCGCGCTCAAGGGACGCAAGACCACGGTCACCAACATCCTGCTGTTCGGCCTGTGGGGCGTTGCGATCTTCTTCCTGTTCGCCTTCTACAATCCGGCGAACCTCGCCGTCGACAAGATGTACTGGTGGTACGTCGTCCATCTCTGGGTCGAGGGCGTCTGGGAGCTGATCATGGCCTCCGTGCTCGCCTATCTCATGATCAAGCTCAATGGCATCGATCGCGAGGTGGTCGAGAAGTGGCTCTACGTCATCATCGGCCTCGCGCTGTTCTCGGGGATTCTCGGCACCGGCCACCATTTCTACTGGATCGGCGCGCCCGGCTACTGGCAGTGGATCGGCTCGCTGTTCTCGACGCTCGAGGTCGCGCCGTTCTTCACGATGGTGATCTTCACGGTGCAGATGACCTGGAAGGCCGGCCGCAAGCATCCGAACCGCGCCGCGCTGCTGTGGTCGGTCGGCTGTTCGGTGATGGCGTTCCTGGGAGCCGGCGTCTGGGGTTTCCTGCACACGCTGTCCTCGGTGAACTACTACACCCATGGCACCCAGGTCACCGCTGCGCACGGCCATCTCGCCTTCTTTGGCGCCTATGTGATGCTCAACCTTGCCGTGATGGCTTACGCCATCCCGCAGATCAAGGGACGCGCGCCCTATAACCAGTGGCTCAGCATGACGAGCTTCTGGATCATGTGCACGGCCATGATGACCATGACGTTCGCGCTGACCTTTGCCGGCGTGGTCCAGGTCCATCTCCAGCGCGTGCTCGGCCAGGGCTACATGGACGTGCAGGACCAGCTCGCATTCTTCTACTGGGTGCGGCTCGGCTCCGGTGGGTTCGTCGCGATCTCCGCGCTGATGTTCGTCTGGGCGGTGCTGGTGCCCGGCCGCGAGAAGCTGGCGACCATTCCCGCCGTGCTGCAGCCGGCCGAGTAAGCGTGACGGGGGGCGCGGGTTGTGGGGGGGGGCCCGGGCGGAAAAAAAGGGGGAAAATAAATATAAGAAGCCCGGCGCGCCGGGGCGGGGCGGCCCCCCCCGCGCCCGCCCGAGTGGGGGGG
>NZ_JBVVPM010000003.1:276500-314938 GCF_055811255.1 Bradyrhizobium sp. MI1.11 | reverse complement strand
GGGGGGGGTGGGGGCGCGGGGGTTGTGCGCGCCCCCCCCCCCCGCGGGGGGCGCGGGGGGGGGGGCGGGGGCGGGGGGGGGGGGGGGGGGGGCCCCCCCCCCCGCTTCAGAAATCTACGGAGAAAGATCATGAAAGCAGCCCTTCACGCCTTGGCCGCTCCTGCACCCGCGCTACCGGCCTATGTCGCAAGCGGCAACGAATGCGCGCTGTTCGAGCATGCCTGGCGGCACCGGCTTCCGGTCCTGCTGAAGGGGCCGACCGGTTGCGGTAAGACGCGTTTCGTCGCGCATATGGCCGCGCGGCTGGGCTTGCCGCTCCACACCGTCGCCTGCCACGACGATCTCACCGCCGCCGATCTCACCGGCCGCTATCTGCTGAGAGGCGGCGACACTGTGTGGATCGACGGTCCGTTGACGCGCGCGGTCCGCGAGGGCGGCATCTGCTATCTCGACGAGGTAGTGGAAGCCCGCAAGGACGTCACCGTCGTGCTGCATCCGCTCACCGACGACCGCCGTATCCTGCCGCTGGAGCGAACCGGCGAGGAGCTCGTTGCTCCCGCGAGCTTCATGCTCGTCGTCTCCTACAATCCCGGTTACCAGACCCTGCTCAAGGCGTTGAAGCCGTCGACGCGGCAGCGCTTCGTCGCCATTGAGTTCGGCTTCCTGCCGACCGAGCAGGAGATTGCGGTGGTGTCGGCCGAGAGCGGGCTGCCGCCGGATCGCGTACGGCCGCTGGTCGCGCTTGCCGGACGTCTGCGGGCGCTGAAGGGGCATGATCTGGAGGAGGGCGTCTCGACCCGACTCGTGGTGTATTGCGCGACTTTGATTGCGGCGGGAGTCTCGATCGCCGATGCCGTGATCGCCGGCATGATCGAGCCGCTGACCGACGATTCCGACGTCAAGGCGGCGCTGCTGGATGTCGCGCGCGCCGTGATTGCGTGAGGCAGGTCCCATGCTCGACTTCCTCGAACTGGAGGAGACGGTCGGCCGCGCCTGGCACCGGATGGTCGGCGGCACCGCGAGCTATCCGGTTCACGATGATCACGCGGTCGCGCTTGCGGAGGTGAGAGGCCGGCTCGCGGTGATGTTCCGTGCGTTTGGCGGCGAGCCAGGCGTTCAGATCGCGAGCGCGGGTGCACGTAGCGCGGGCCATCGGCTCGGCTGGCGGCAGCGCATCGGCCTTGGAGACGAACGTCTCGAACAGCCGGGCCGCGACGCCGCGACCATCTTCCTCCCCGGTCGCATTGCGATATTTGCCGACCGCGACCTCAACGCATGCCTCTATCGCTGGCTTGCGGCGTGGTTCGCGGTCGCGCCGATCGAGACGATCACGGAGCATGATCCGCTGCGGCGGGACCTTCTGGTCTTGCGCCGGGCGAGCGAGACGGCGGTCTTCGTGCTCACGCAGTTTCCCGGGCTCGCCGCCGATTACGCGCGGCTCGCCGCAGCAATGGCCGAAGCCCGGCCGCAACGTCCGTTGCCGCGTCTTGAGCAGGAGATCGAGCGGATCGTGCTGGCCTTGCTCGGGACCGGAAAGGCGCCCGCAGGCCAGCTGTGGCCGGCGATGATGGGGACAGGTCCGCTGCCGGACAAGGTCCCGCCCGGCTATCGCTCGGTCCTGCCGTGTCCGCTCTGGGGCGATTGCTGGACGCGCGAGTTCTCGCCCGCGCATGCTGGCGACGACGCGTGCGCGCCGGGCGCGGGGGCCGCGACCCAGGACAATCGCAAGCGCTTTGCCGTGCGCGAGCGCGAGGACAACGCCAAACGCCGCGATCCCTTCGTGCTCAACCGCTTCGAAAAGATCCTCGCGATGGCCGAGATGGTCAATGTCGACCGTCCGGCCGATGACAACGAGGACGAGGACGCGCAGAAGGCCGCCGACGATCTCGAGGAGATGACGCTGAGCCGCCGCAGCGGCAAGCCGGCGAGCCGGCTCAAATTCGATCTCGACCTGCCGCCGGAAGCTCTCGATGCCTCGCCATTGAACGCAGATCTCACTTATCCCGAATGGGACTACCGCAGCAGCTCCTACCTGCCCGATCATTGCCGCGTGCTCGCGGGCGCCGCGTCCGAGACCGGCGAGATCTGGTCGCCCGACGAGACCATGCGCCGGCATATCCGTCAGGTGCGGCGGCGCTTCGAGATCTTGCGGCCGCGCCGCGAATTGATGCGCGCCCAGGCCGACGGGCACGATCTCGACCTCGACGCGCTCGTGCGCGCGCGGTGCGATCTTCGCGCCGGCAGCGGCGGCGGTCTCGATCGCATCCATGTCGCGATGCGCCCGCAGGGGCACGATCTCGCCGTCACGCTGCTCGTCGACGTCTCGCTCTCGACGGACGCCTGGGTCGAGGGCCATCGCGTGCTCGACGTCGAGAAGGAGGCGCTGCTCGTGCTCGCGCACGGCCTGTCGGCCTGCGGTGACCACCACAGCATCCTGACCTTCACGTCGCGCCGGCGGTCCTGGGTGCGGCTCGAAACGGTCAAAGCCTTCGGCGAGCCGATGAGCGCGGCAGTGGAGCGTCGTATCGGCGCGCTGAAGCCCGGCTATTACACGCGGATTGGCGCGGCGGTGCGCCACGCCTCGGCCGAGCTCGCCCGTCAGCCGCAGCGCAAGAAGCTGCTGCTCGTCCTCACCGACGGCAAGCCGAACGATGTCGATCATTACGAAGGCCGCTTCGCGGTCGAGGACACCCGCAAATCGGTGCAGGAGGCGCGCCGGCTCGGCATCGCCGCCTTCGGCGTCACGGTGGACGCAACCGCGCAGTCCTATTTCCCGACGCTGTTCGGGCGCGGCGGCTACGCCATCGTCGGTAATATCCGCCGACTGCCCGCGGCGCTGCCGGCGATCTACCGGCAGGTGGCGCACTGATCCAGAAAAGGGTGCGGCGTTCCGGCCTTGGGTGAGCTATTGCCCACCAATTGGGTATATGATCGAATGCTGGGATGGACCAGGGCCGGCCGAAACCCGATCTGATCATCTTCGACTGCGACGGCGTGCTGGTCGACAGTGAGCTGCTGAGCTGTCGGTGCCTGTCCGATGTGCTGGCCGAATGCGGCATCGCGCTGAGCCAGGAGCAGGCGCTCGAGCTCTTTCTCGGACGCAGCATCAAGGCGGTCGAGCAGCATTATCGGGATCTCGGGCAGGTCGTGCCGGACGGCTTTCTGCCGCGCTTGAAGTCGCATGTGTTGAGCACGTTCGCCGGATCACTCCAGCCGATCGCGGGTGTGGCCGCCGTGATATCGGAATTGCGGGCACCATTCTGCGTGGCTTCGTCCAGCGACATCGACCGTGTCGCGCTCTCTCTTAACGTCACCGGCCTGCGGGCGCATTTCGGCGACCGGATCTACACGGCGCAGATGGTCAGGCACGGCAAGCCGGCGCCCGATCTCTTTCTCTACGCGGCCGAGCAGATGGGCGCGCAACCTGCGCGCACGCTGGTGATCGAGGACAGTGCGAGCGGCGTGCAGGCGGGCAAGGCGGCCGGCATGACGGTCTGGGGATTTGCCGGCGGCAGCCATTATCGCGGATGCGACGGGCAGGCTATACTGTCGGGTGCGGGGGCCGACCGGGTGTTCGCGCGCATGATCGATTTCTGGAAGGACGCCTGACGCCTGCCATGGCCGCCGAGAACGAAAAGTCCAGGCTCGATGACGCCGCGCGTGCCGGCTGGCTCTATTTCATTGCCGGTCACACCCAGGACGAGATCGCGAAGATGCTCCAGGTGTCGCGCGCGTCGGCGCAGCGGCTGGTGTCGCTGTGTCTCGCGGAACGGCTCATCACCTTCCGGCTCGAACATCCCATCGCCGCGTGCATGGAATTGGCGGCGCGTCTGAAGGAGCGTTTCGAGCTTACCCATTGCGAGGTGGTGCCGGCGGATTCCGCCGCGCCGCAGGCCACGGCGGGCATTGCCGAACGCTGTGCCAACCTGCTCGATTCCACCCTGCGTTCGGAAACCCCCGTCATCGTCGCGCTCGGGACGGGACGCGCCGTGCGCGCCGCGGTCGAGCGCGTCACGCCGATCGACCGGCCCAACCACCAGATCGTCTCGCTGGTCGGCAATATCTCCGCCGACGGTTCGGCGAGCTTCTACGACACCGTCGGCCGGCTCGCCGACCGCACCGGTGCGCGGCACTATCCGATGCCGCTACCGTTCCTGATGTCGTCCGAGGATGAGCGCAACAAGATGGTCCGGATCGAGCCGATCGCGAAGGTCAAGGCGGTCGCGGCCAAGGCGGATTTGCGCCTCGTCGGCATCGGCCAGATGGACCAGAAGGCGCAGGTCCATGTCGACGGCTTCGTGACCCGCGACGAATTGTTCGAGATGATGCGGCAGGGGGCGATCGGCGAGATCACCGGCTGGGCCTATGATTCCAAGGGTCGGCTGCTGAAGGCCGGAACCAACAAGCGCCTGACCAGCATCCCGCCGGAGGTCCCGGCGAAGACCACCACGATCGGCGCCGCCGTCGGCGCCGCCAAGGTGCCGGCGATCGCGGCGGCGCTGAATGGGCGGCTGATCAATGGCCTGATCACGGACGAGGCGACCGCAAGGGCGATTCTGGAGCGGTAGGGCGGCGATAGCGCCTCTCGCACTGCTGTCATCATCCGCGAAGGCGGATGATCCAGTACGCCGCGGCCTCGCTTAGGGCAAATCAACAGGCGGCACGGAGTACTGGATGCCCCGCTTTCGCGGGGCATGACAGCTGAGTGCGAGGCGGCAGCTCTCATCACTCCCGCATCGCAGCACTCATAAGTTGCGCGAACATCTTTGTGCCTGCTTGACAACGGCGCGCCCTCAGTCGAACATACGCCCAACGCGTGGGCATATGCTCAAAAGCGCGAGCTTAGGGAGGTCACCGTGAAACACGTCCTCGGCGCCGTCTGTGGCGCGTCTTGCCTGTTGTTGGCCGTCCCCGCGATGGCCGAAACCACCCTGACGATCGCCACCGTGAATAACGGCGACATGATCCGCATGCAGGGGCTGACGGGTGAATTCACCAAGAAGAACCCCGATATATCGGTCAAATGGGTGACGCTGGAAGAGAACGTGCTGCGCCAGCGCGTCACCACCGACATCGCCACCAAGGGCGGCCAGTTCGACGTTCTCACCATCGGCACCTACGAGGTGCCGATCTGGGCCAAGAAGGGCTGGCTGGTGCCGCTCGCCAATCTCGGCGCCGACTACGATGTCGCCGACCTCCTGCCCAAGATCAAGGATGCCGTCTCGGTCGACGGCAAGCTCTACGCCGCGCCGTTCTACGGCGAGAGCTCGATGGTGATGTACCGCACCGACCTGTTCGACAAGGCCGGCCTCAAGATGCCTGAAAATCCGACCTGGGATTTCGTCATCGACGCTGCCAAGAAGCTCACCGACAAGAGCGCCGGCGTCTACGGCATCTGTCTTCGCGGCAAGGCTGGCTGGGGCGAGAACATGGCGTTCCTCTCGGCCATGGCCAATTCCTACGGCGCACGCTGGTTCGACGAGAAGTGGCAGCCGCAGTTCAATACGCCGGAATGGAAGGCGACGCTCACGACCTATGTCGACCTGATGAAGCAGGCCGGCCCTCCCGGTGCGAGCTCGAACGGCTTCAACGAGAACCTCGCGCTGTTCAATGCCGGCAAGTGCGCAATGTGGATCGATGCCACGGTCGCGGCGTCGTTCGTCACCAATCCGAAGGACTCCAAGGTCGCCGACAAGGTCGGCTTCGCGCTGGCGCCCAACACGGGCCTGGGCAAGAACGCCAACTGGCTGTGGGCCTGGAGTCTCGCAATCCCCGCCGGCTCGAAGAAAGCGGAAGCCGCCGAGAAGTTCATCGCCTGGGCCACCAGCAAGGACTACACCAAGGTCGTCGCCGCGAAAGAGGGTTGGGCCAACGTGCCGCCGGGCACCCGAACCTCGCTCTACCAAAACCCTGAATATCTGAAGGTCGCCCCGTTCGCGAAGCTGACGCTCGCCTCGATCGACGCCGCCGATCCGAACAAGCCGACGGTGAAGCCGGTGCCCTACGTCGGCGTGCAATATGCGGCGATCCCCGAATTCCAGGGCATCGGCACGCAGGTGGGCCAGCAATTCTCGGCCGCGCTTGCGGGATCGATGACGGTCGATGCCGCGCTCACCGCGGCGCAATCTTCAACCGAGCGCGAGATGAAGCGCGCGGGTTACATCAAGTGAGCTCGATCTCTCCCTCCTGAGCTCAGACTTGCGGCCATCCACCGCTCCAGATGGATGGCCGCCTTCTTCCCGCAAGCGGAGAAGCCAAGAATGGCAACCCGGCAGACGCAGCTTCTCGCACGGACGCTCCTGACGCCGGCGGTCGGGCTGCTGTTCATCTGGATGATCGTCCCGCTCGCGCTGACGCTCTATTTCTCGACGCTGCACTACAGTCTGCTCGATCCCGGCTCGGAATCGTTCGTCGGGCTGGAAAATTTCCGCTACTTCCTCACCGATCCCGCCTTCCTCGCCTCGCTCCAGAACACGCTGGTGCTGGTCGGCTCGGTGCTGGCGCTGACCGTCCTGCTCGGAATTCCGCTGGCGCTGTTGCTCGACCAGCCCGTGATCGGCCTCAACATCGTGCGGCTGATGGTGATCGCGCCGTTCTTCGTGATGCCGACGGTGAGCGCGCTGGTCTGGAAGAACCTGCTGATGCATCCGGTGTCTGGGCTGTTTGCCTGGATCGCCTCGCTGTTCGGCTTGACGCCGATCGACTGGTTCACCGACGCGCCGCTGCTCGCCGTGATCCTGATCGTGTCATGGCAATGGCTGCCGTTCGCGACGCTGATTTTGCTCACCGCGATGCAGTCCCTCGACGAGGAGCAGAAGGAAGCCGCCGAAATGGACGGCGCCAGCGCGGTCTCGACCTTCATCTACATCACGCTGCCGCACCTCGCGCGCCCCATCACGGTGGTGATCCTGATCGAGACGATCTTCCTGCTCACCGTCTTTGCCGAGATCTACGTCACCACGGGTGGCGGCCCGGGACTGTCGACCACCAACATCGCCTTCCTGATCTATTCGCAGGCACTGATCCAGTACGATGTCGGCACCGCTTCGGCGGGCGGCCTCGTCGCTGTCGTGATCGCCAACATCGTTGCTTTTTTCCTCGTCCGTATCGTCGGTCGCAACCTGGAGGCATGAGACATGGCGCGGATGGCGACGAGGCAGCGGGTGGTGGTCTCGACCATCGGGGCATGGTTCTTCGGCTTCCTGATCTTCTTCCCGATCCTGTGGATGGTGCTGGCGAGCTTCAAGACCGAGCTCGAGGCTTTTGCGATCCCGCCGTCCTTCCTGTTCTTCCACTGGACCACGGAGAACTACGCGACCGTGCAGGAGCGCAGCGACTATTTCCTCCACGCGATGAACTCGATCATCATCGCCGGCGGCTCGACGCTCATTGCGCTTTTGATCGCGATCCCCGCCGCCTGGTCGATGGCGTTCTCGCCGACCAAGCGCACCAAGGACATCCTGCTCTGGATGCTCTCGACCAAGATGATGCCGCCGGTCGGCGTGCTGGTGCCGATCTATCTGATCTACAAGTCCTTCGGCCTGCTCGATTCCCGCATCGGCCTCGTCTTCATCCTGTGCCTCGGAAACTTGCCGATCGTGATCTGGATGCTGTTCACCTATTTCAAGGAGATCCCGCGCGACATCCTCGAAGCCGCGCGCATGGACGGCGCTACCATCGGTCGGGAACTGATTTACGTACTGACGCCGATGGCGATCCCGGGGCTCGCATCGACCATGCTGCTGAACCTGATCCTGGCCTGGAACGAGGCGTTCTGGACGCTCAATCTGTCGACCTCGAACGCTGCGCCGCTCACCACGTTCATCGCGTCCTATTCGAGTCCGGAAGGGCTGTTCTGGGCAAAGCTGTCGGCGGCTTCCACGTTGGCGATCGCGCCTATTCTCGTCCTCGGTTGGTTCAGCCAGAAGCAGCTCGTGCGCGGGCTCACCTTTGGCGCGGTAAAGTAGGAAGGGCTGCCGGATCATGGGTCAGATCACACTTCAGGATGTGCAGAAATCCTTTGGCCCCGTGCACATCATCAAGGGCGCGGACCTCGAGATTGCCGACGGCTCCTTCGTGGTGTTCGTAGGTCCCTCAGGCTGCGGCAAGACCACGCTCTTGCGGCTGATCGCGGGGCTCGAGGACGTCTCCGGCGGCAAGATCCTGATCGACGGCAAGAACGTGGTCGACACGCCGCCGGCCAAGCGCGGGCTCTCGATGGTGTTCCAGTCCTATGCGCTCTATCCGCATATGAGCGTGCGCGGCAATATCGGCTTCGGCCTGAAGATGGCGGGGCTGGCCAAGGACGAGATCAACCGCAAAGTCGAGGCCGCCGCGGCAACGCTGAACCTCACACCTTATCTCGACCGCAAGCCGCGCGAGCTCTCCGGCGGCCAGCGCCAGCGCGTCGCGATCGGGCGGGCCATCGTCCGCGAGCCCAAGGCGTTTTTGTTCGACGAGCCACTCTCCAATCTCGACGCGGCGCTGCGCGTGCAGATGCGGATCGAGGTGACGCGGCTTCAGAAGCAGCTCGGCACCACCGCGATCTATGTCACCCACGACCAGGTCGAGGCCATGACCATGGCCGACAAGATCGTGGTGCTCAACGGCGGCAAGATCGAGCAATACGGCTCGCCGCTGGATCTCTACGAGAAGCCGGCCAACCTCTTCGTCGCCGGCTTCATCGGTTCGCCCAAGATGAACTTCGTCACCGGCGAGCACGCCTTGCAGAAGGGCGCGGCAACGATCGGCGTACGGCCGGAGCATCTCAAGATCGAGCGCGACGGCGCCGGCGGCTGGCAGGGAACGATCGCGGTGGCCGAGCATCTCGGCAGCGACACCTTCCTTTATGTCGATGCCGGTCAGCTCGGCATGCTGACGGCGCGCTACATCGGTGAATTGAGCCTGCACGCCGGCGACCATGTATCGCTGGTGCCGGAGCCCGCGCGCATCCATCGCTTCGACGCGAGCGGTAACGCCATTCGGAACTGACAAGAAACGGCAAGAAAACCGGAAAGACCAAAATGTACCTGGAAAAATTCAAGCTGAACAGCAAGATCGCGTTCATCACCGGCGGCGGGCAGGGCATTGGGCTCGCCTGCGCCGAAGCGCTGGCTGAAGCCGGCGCCCGGGTCGTCATCGGCGATCGTGACAGCAAAGTCGCCGACAGTGCGAAAGCCGAGCTGAAGGCGAAAGGCTACGACATCGAGACGGCGATCATGGACGTCACCGACACCAGGCGCGTGGCGGAAGTGGCCAACGGCCTCGTTGCCCGCCACGGCAAGATCGACATCCTCGTCAACAATGCCGGCATCGCCCGCAGCGAGACACCGGCGGAGACCGTGACCGACGAGCACTGGCTCAACGTCATCGACGTCAATCTCAATGGCACCTTCTGGTGCTGCCGCGAGTTCGGCAAGCACATGCTCAACGCCAAGAGCGGCGCCATCGTCAATGTCGGATCGATGTCCGGATTCATCGTCAACAAGCCGCAGGAGCAGTGCTTCTACAACGCGTCCAAGGCCGGCGTGCACCATCTCACGAAATCGCTCGCCGCCGAATGGGGGGCGCGCGGCATCCGCGTGAACGCGGTCGCGCCGACCTATATCGAGACGCCGCTCAACGCCTTCGTGAAGAGCAATCCGAGAATGTACGATGCCTGGATCGGTGGAACCCCGATGGCACGGATGGGGCAGGTCGAGGAGATCGCCTCCGTCGTGCTGTTCCTGGCTTCTGAGGCCGCGAGCCTGATGACCGGCAGCATCGTGCTGGTGGATGGCGGCTACACTTGCTGGTAGGCTTGCGTCAAAATTGACGAGAGCTTCCGGGGGCGACAATGCCGCGAGCGTATATCGGCGTCGATGTAGGGACCAATAGCACGCGGGCAGGGGTGTTCGACGAGGCGGGCACCTTGCTGGCGACGGCCAAACATCCGATCAGGATCTGGCATGAGGCCGGCGATGTCGTCGAGCAGTCGTCCCAGGATATCTGGGACGCTTGCACGGCGTCGGTACGGGCCGCGATGGCGGAAGCTGCAATCGCGCCCGACAGCGTCGGCGGTATCGGTTTCGATGCCACCTGCTCCCTCGTGGTGCTCGACTGGCAAGGCGAGCCGCTCACCATCAGCGCCTCCGGCGCCAGGCAGCGCAACGTCATCGTCTGGATGGATCACCGCGCAACGGCCGAGGCGCGACTGATCAACGAAACCGGTGATGCCGTGCTGCGCTATGTCGGCGGCTCGATCTCGCCCGAGATGGAGATGCCGAAACTGCTGTGGCTGAAGCGGCATATGCGCGTGAGCTTCGACACCGCAGGGCACTTCTTCGATCTTGCGGATTACCTGACCTGGCGCGCCACTGGCTCGTTGCAACGCTCGACCTGCACGGTCACTTGCAAATGGAACTATCTCGCCCATGACGGCGGCGGCTGGAGCGCGCCATTCTTCAAGCGCATCGGCCTGTCGGACTTCGTCAACGAGAAATACGCCCGCATCGGGACCGAGATTGTCGCGCCCGGCACGCGGCTCGGCGCCGGTCTAACCGGTACGGCAGCTGCCGATCTTGGCTTGTCACCGGGCACGCCGGTCGGAGCGTCCCTGATCGATGCCCATGCCGGCGGCATCGGCGCAATCGGCGGCCGAGATGAGTCGGACGGCGCCACAGATGTCTCCGACCGCCTTGCCTACATCATGGGAACGTCGGCCTGCATCATGGCGACGACCAAGGAGCCGTGCTTCGTGCCGGGCGTGTGGGGTCCTTATTACTCCGGCATGGTGCCGAATTTCTGGCTTAACGAGGGCGGGCAGTCCGCTGCGGGCGCTGCGATCGACCATCTTCTCAAATCGCATCCCGGCCACGCCGAAGCGAGCGCGGCGGCGCGCAGGGAGGGCCTAGACCTCATCGAGTTTCTCGAGCGCCGCATCATCGCACGCGCAGGCGGCGCCAGCCGCGCCGCGCTGCTGGCCCGCGACGTCCATGTTCTTCCTGAGTTCATCGGCAACCGCTCGCCCTACGCCGACCCTGACACGCGCGCGGTGATCGCAGGCCTCGATCTCGACACCGGCATCGCCTCGATGGAACGGCTGTTCGTCGCCGGTCTGTGCGGGCTCGCCTATGGGCTTGCCGAGGTGATCGAGGCCTTTGCCGCGCATGGCGTCCACTCCAGCATCATGATCATGGGCGGCGGCGCCAGCCGCAGCCCGCTGGTGCGGCAGATCATGGCCGATACGACTGGCCTTACCGTGGCGCTGCCGCAGACCACGGAGCCGGTGCTGCTCGGTGCCGCCATGCTTGGCGCCGTCGCCGGCGGCGCCTATGCCTCGATCGGGGAGACCATGGCAAAGATGTCGGCGCTGGGACGGAAGAGCGAGCCGACCACGCCCGACATCGCCGCCTTCCACGCCCGCAAACGCGGGGTCTACAGATTGCTGCGCGAGGTCGATCGCGGCGGCCGCGCCGCGATGCGAGTGGGAGTTTGAAAACGGATGCTGATTTCATGCGGCGATGCGCTGATCGATTTCGTCCCGACGCGAAACACCGACGGGCGCGAAGCGGTGATGCCGGCCGTCGGCGGCTCCTGCCTCAACGTCGCGATCGGCATGGCGCGCCTGGGCGCGCCGGCCGGCTTTGTCGGCGGCATCTCGACCGACCTGTTCGGGCGCATGATCGCCGACCACGCCGCTGCATCCAATGTCGAGCTCGCGCTCGCCACCCGCAGCGAACACCAGACCACGCTCGCCTTCGTTCGCATCGTCGCCGGCGAGTCGCATTACGCCTTCTACGACGCCGAGACCGCGACGCGGAACTGGACCTACCGGCGCGGCTCCATTCCGTTCGATACTGTTGAAGCCCTCCATGTCGGCTCGACCACACTGGTCAACGACCGGGGCGCGACCGAGACCAGGACCCTGATCGCGGACGCACGAGCGTCCTCGACAATCTCCTTTGATCCGAATTGCCGGCCCAACCTCGTGAAGGACAAACCGGCTTATCTCGCGCGCATGGCCGAGTTTGCGGCCAGCGCCGATCTCATCAAGATGTCGGACGTCGATTTTACCTATCTGTTCGCCGACGAGCTATATCACCAGCGTGCGAGCACGCTGCTCGCACGGGGCGCGGGCCTCGTCGTCATCACCCGTGGCGACAACGGTGCGATCGCGTGGCATGCGGGGGCAGGGCAGATCGAGGTCGCCGCCCCCAAGGTCGTGGTCGCCGACACCATCGGCGCGGGTGACAGTTTTCAGGCGGCGTTGTTGTTCGCCCTGCACAAGCAAGGACGTCTCGCCCGACAACAACTAAAGGATATCGGCGCGGACGAGCTGGGCCGCGCGCTGTCCTTTGCCGCCAATTGCGCTGGGCTGACCTGCACCCGTCCGGGCGCCGATCCGCCCTGGAGCCACGAGATCAGTTGGAGCTGGTAATTCGCTTTTTCCTTCTCCCCTTGTGGGAGAAGGTGGCTCGATGTAACCATTTGAAGGATCAAGGGAAACCAAAACAGGTGTCCCAATAGTGTCCCTTCGGCGGGGGCCCTGCGCGAGGGTTCGTGGGACCGGCGATAGTGCGTTCAAGGGTCGAGTGTATCACGACACACACGATCGCATAGAGGCGCACTACGGTGCGTCCCTGACGATGCACGATCGATCGCAAAGCGTCGTCCCGCGATCATCAGGTCATTCAATCAACGGCGCGGTACCTCGCTCGCGCTCCAATTCCGCGAGCATTGATCGCTGCCAGATGCGCTCTCTGTCGCGCTTGGGAGGCGCGCTGATGCGTCTGCGGGCTGGACGCGCATTCAAAGCGCGACGGGACAGACGCGCACCACGGACGTCCCCTGCGGCGTGCCGCCGTCAACGAGGTCTGTTGTAGTTCTCGCACCCGCGCTCGCTGCCGTTAGGGTCGCGGGTGGGATGGAAAACAAAACAAAAATCGTATTGATGCTCATCGTCAAAAATGTCGGAGTACCGGATGTTGCCGTGCAGGTAGAGCCTTTGGGCGTCACCTTCGAGCAGCTTCACGGCCTCCGGAACGAATTGCATCGAGATCGGCTGATTGACCTCTTTGGTCCCATAGACCACGGCATAGTCAAAGGTCTGCGTGTTTCCGCCAACTTGATCTGGAAGTTTTGTTTCGTTGAGAAGATACGGACCTATTTCGAACGTGGCAGCCAATCTGAGTTTATATGCTGGCGTCACGCCTGCCGCGCGTACCACAAGGTCGGTCGCGAATTTTCCCCGGGCGGCTTCTGTGAGCGCCGAATGATCGATGAAAAGATAGGCCCGAAGCTGACGGTTCTCGGCGTCTTTTGCAATCGACGCCTGCCACCACGTGAAGCCCGCAGCAAACAAAGCAGCGACAGCGGCGACCGCGGACGCCGAAAAAGTAGCAAGCCAGCGGTGGTCCTTCGCCAACGATTTAGTGCGGTGGGTCACGTAGTATCATCCGTTTCAATTGTAGTTTTTCCCGAAGAACGAAGGCGTGCGCCACGTTCGAGGGCACCTGCACGAAGGTGAACCACGTTCTCAAAGCCTCTTCTTCCGTAGCGCAGGCTGAGAAAGCCTGCTCCGCTACAAAGTGATTTTCGCCCGAGAAGCCAATGGATGCGAGAGCGACGCAATTTCGATATTGCCTAACTAGCGTGTCACGTTGGTCAATCGGTGCTTGCTGAGCGACGCTCGTTGACGCAAAAAGGCACAGAACGACAGTTGGTAGGTATCTCGTCATGGGATGGCCTTGCTCACTTGCTCCACAACGGGACCGGCGGCACATGCTCCGTCATTGCGTAGTAGAGATGCCAGAACCAAGACGTTCGGGTCTGGACATTCTCCAGACAATCCCATCTTTGCGCCGGGTTAGCCGGGTCTAGCTTGCACATACCGACAAACAACGCGTATCGCTGGTTCTCTATGCGCACAACACGATCCGCAAGAAGCCCCGCCACCAACATCAGAACCGCAATTAGCGCATTCCTCATCGCTTCACCCGGGTGAATGTCAGTCGTCTTATGGTCGGTTAGGTCTCTTCGCGGGTTGTGAGCCGAGCCCTATCGCCCGGCGTAAAGGTCGCCTTCGTCAACGTCGAGACCATCACAGCGCTTGTCAACAGCTTAAGGTTTAGGACGCGTCGACACCAGTTGGGGTGGGGTCCTCTGGCACCTCTAGGCGGATGGGGGGGACCGCGCGACGGAGCCCCGTCAAGATATTCCACCCACCCGAAATTGCGGAGACATCGATTGCTGACGGTGCCGCTGAAGCTCCAGTGCGGAAAGCTCGCACGCATCCTATTCGATCTTGATGGAGACCGTGACGGGCCCGCCAACAAGAATTTCCCTGATGCCCGTCGGCACGTCGGTCCAGTATGACTTCGCGGTAGACACGCCTGTGTCAACGAAGGCACCTTGATGGGTGTCGGTCAACGCGTCGTAGTTGCCAGCGTGCGTGTTTACGTCATTCTCAATCTCTACTTGGTAGATGCTGTCCCCGTTAGCGAACCGGTCTCGGAACGCCTTCGCGCTCGCAATGTCCTCGGTGCAGAACACGCAGTCCAGTCGGCTTGGTGCATCGGGTGCAGTGAGTTGTCGTGCTGCTTCGAGCGCGATTTCCCAGCCTATGTTTATGGCGTCGTGGATATTGCCATAGCCGCGAAAGCCAACCCCTTCGCCGAATTGCCGGACTTGCTTTCCCCAGTTTCCCGGCGCGATGCTGTCGCCCGGTTTCCAGTTCCCGTTGCCGACGTGATACAATTTTGTCATTCCTGCCCCCTTCGACCGCGCGCCAACCACAAGCGGCTGCACGACGACCATTTACGACGAGGGCGGGCGCAAGGGTATCCTTCGGCGGGAGGCCATGACGATCTATCCGCAGAAAATCATCTTCGGCGAAATGCGCGCGTCATGCAGCGCCGGGTGCCATCGCCGCCGACGATGCCGTGGCAGGACGACGGACGGTAGCCTCCGCATCTCGCGTCAACGAAGGTCCACAAATTTGCAGCCGGTCCACAGCGCCTCGGCGTTGCGCCGATCTATCTCTTGCGAGTTCTCAATCGAGAAGCTCGTGCCGTTCACCCAACAGTAGAGGCGTTCGATGATTGGTATGGACGCATCCAGCAATTTGGTTTCGTCGCCGTACTTCATCGGCTGGACGGGTCCGTTCTTCTCGCGACGCGTGGTTTCGAGCGAGTGCGCAAGATGCTTGTCGCGCATGTTGATGATCGAGGCCAATCGCGCCGAGCCGAGAACCGCGCGCGTGTCTGCGATGGTTTGCGTCAAATCGGTTCGAGCCTTTGACGCCTGCTCGTCGGCGAATTGTCGATTGGAAGCTACCACCATTTCCCGTTCGATTGCGGCGAGGTCGGGATCGTCCGACGGATTGAGCAGCCGCTCGCTCGCGCCGTTGACCCAATGGCTGCGCGTCTCCTCGGCCAGCACCTCGATGATCTCGTCATCGTCGATCAGCGCGACGACGGTCGGGATGTTCTCCTTGTCGAGATCGATGCCGTCCCAGATTGCGCAAAGGCGCACGATCTCGATTTGGTGCATGCTGCGCTGGAACACATTGAACGCGTTCGCTGCATAGGATCGCGGGATTTGAGACGCGAGCACCGGCGAGAACACCACGAACGAATTGTTGGCGTGCAGTTCGACCACATAGAGGAAGTGGTCGAGCACCTTCTTCATTTTGGCTTTGGCAAGCCCGATCCGATCTGGCCTCGGAAGGTGATCAATCGCCTTCTCGGCACCGCTTCGCTTCGACATGCGCGATGGACGCCTAAGCGCAGACGGCTGGCAATAGGCCAGCAGGGTTTATCCCCGCGTTTCTAAGCCTCCGTTGTGTCCGCCAAGTCGTTTCTGGCAGCTCTGTTCAGGTTTGTTCACAGAATACGCTCGACTGCGAATTGATGGCATGGCAGCTATTGTGCAACCTATGCGAAAGACGTGGTTGAGCTAGTGAGACGCTCGCTCGACGATCAACCAAACTGCGGAAGTCAAAATGATTGAGCCTATTTCTATAGCCGAACGCCTGATGTATTCGACCGTCCGAATAACTGCTCAAAACGGAGCAGCGGTAAGTCGTGGCACCGGCTTTTTCTATAACTTCCCACTGAAGGAACAAGGCCAAGTCGTTCCGACGATCATAACGAATAAGCACGTTGTGCAAGGCTCTAATTCACAGAACTTTCTCTTGCATCTCCACGATCCGAACAAGGGCGAGAAAGCTCCATCTGGAACATTTAACGTCAATGTGGAGGCGAGCTTAGGAAGCGGTTGGACCGAGCACCCAGATCCGAACGTTGATCTATGTGCTTTGCCGATTGCTCAAATTCAGAACAAAGTACCTGCCCCTCACCAGCCTTTCTATGTGCCGCTCGATGGTGTCACAAGCGACGAAGACCTAAAGAAGCTAGATGCAGTCGAAGGGGTTCTCATGGTCGGGTATCCCAATGGACTGTGGGATCACGTCAATAATCTCCCCCTAATACGCAGAGGGATTACTGCATCTCATCCCGGAGTAGATTATCAGATTGAAGGCCAGAGCGGGCCGGGTGTGACCGTTATTGATATGGCGTGCTTCCCCGGCTCCTCAGGCTCGCCAGTTTTCATCTACAATCAAGGAACCATTCCGGAAAAAAGCGGAAACGTGGCCCTTGGCACCCGTGCGGTTTTTCTGGGTGTCTTGTTTTCCGGTCCGGTTTGGCAGCAGGACGGAAATATTACCGTGAAGAATATTCCGACCAAGAGTGTACCCGTCGCCGAGATAAACACGATGATCAATTTGGGATACGTGATCAAACCCAGAGAGATCGTGGTATTGGGCAAGCACTTATATGCCAAAAACGGACTGATCTATCCTGAATAGGTCCCCACCCGTGTGCAACCTGTACAGCATCACCACAAACCAAGCCGCCATCGCTGCCCTGTTTCGTGTCGTCAACCGCTATGTTGGTAACCTCGCTCCTATGCCGGGCGTTTTTCCGGACTACCCTGCGCCGGTGATCCGCAACACCGACACCGGCACCGAGATGACCTTGATGCGGTGGGGCATGCCGCCGCCACCGCGCACAGGCGGGCCGCCCGTCACCAACATCCGCAATACGTCATCGCCGCATTGGCGCGGCTGGCTGAAGCCGGAGAGCCGCTGCTTGGTTCCCGCCAACAGCTTTGCCGAATATGCGCCGGAGCCGAACCCGGAGACGAAGAAAAAGGACGTGGTGTGGTTCGCACTGAATGAGCAGCGTCCGCCGTTCGCCTTCGCTGGCATCTGGACGACGTTCAACGGTGATCGCGGCACGAAGTCGAAGCCGGTGCCAGGGCCGCATCAGGTGTACGGGTTCCTGACGACATCGCCGAATGCGGTGGTTGAGCCGATCCATCCGAAGGCGATGCCGGTGATCCTGACCACCGACGAAGAGCGGGATGTGTGGATGCGGGCGCCGTGGGATGAGGCCAAGGTGTTGCAGCGGCCATTGCCGAATGACGCGCTCTGGATCGTCATGCGTGGGGCGGATAAAGAGGACCGTGCCGCGACTAAGTCTCGTCGGCGATTTCATTTTCTCTTGCTTGCCGAAGCCTTTTTGGTGGCGTCGATTACGACGATTTCGGAGGCTCGCTCACCATTTTTGATGCGCTCGTCTCGAATGCGCCTAATCTCGACCAGCTTATTGCCGATGTCACCGTAGTCGATAACGACAAACACGGCGAAGTCAGTTTGCGAGGCAGCCCTATAGAATTCTAACTGCTTCTCGTACCCGTGAACGACCGTGCCGCCTGATCGTTTCATCTCGACCAATACACGTGCCGCGTAGCCACTCGAAAATTTGAAATCAATAGGACCACCTCCCATGTTAGCCTCGGGCGAAATATCCAGATCGTTGGCTTTGCAAAATGCGTCAGCGATTGCATAGTAGATGAGTTGGGAAGCACGCTCCTTCTTTGGCTTGTTTCCCGCCCAAAGCTCCTCCCACAAATTGCCCGTTTCGACGTGCCGCTTGAATTGGGAAATCGTATCTTGGACGACGCGCATAATCTCACTCGCGCCAAGCTTTAGATCGTATTTGGCTGCCTGCTTGAGACCCAGAAATCCGTTAGCGATAATGTCCTTAAGCCGATAGTAGCCGAGGGCGTCCAAGTTCGGATCATAGTTGCTGACATTCTCTTTCACAGCCGCCAAGAAGAAATCGAAATCCGCTGGCGACCCCAAGGCCGCGCTGCGGAGGGCTTGCTTCCGCTCAACCACCGTAGGCGTGATAATTCCCGCGAGAAATTTGTTTACCCGGTCACGTATGCGCGCGTTTTCCATCGCTGCGCTCTCAATACCGGACCAATCGTTGGCAATGGGTAGGTCGCGCACAATATCCTCAGGAACGAGGACGATCGGCACCGAGCGACCCTTCGGGTCAACGAACCTCGGCAGCATGTGGTTTGTACCGCCGATATCTGACGAAAACAGCGGCACCCCGTTCGTCTTGCAGAAATCCTCCGTGATCGCCACCAGATCCTCGATGATAGCTGTCGTTGTCATATCGCTGATGGTATCGGGACCGACATCTTCCTCAAAAAATCCCATTAGTGAAATCATCTCTGGATCACTTGCTCCCAGAGTGATGATCTCCTTGCTTGTGCGGAGGATGGCTTCGCGAATGTCCTCGGGGCGAGAGCTTCCGGATCGGCTGCTCCCGCCATAGCCCAGCCCATTCTCCGGCGGCTCACTTAAGTCGATCTGGCGGCGCGCCGCTTTCCAAGCTGCATCATCCTCTGCCTTCGAGATGTTCAGCATGCGAACCATGATCTCAAAGTGCTTGCGAAACCGGGCAATGGCCGTCGTGCTGATTGTCTTGTTCCTCGACTTCTCCAGCAACACCGGGTCTATAAAGAGCGGCACGTCAACATCCAGAAAGGGATCGATCAGCCCCGCAGCCGACAAAGCTTGTGACGGTATGCCAAAATATGCTGAAAACAGGGTTGGGTTCTGAACACGAGCCATGGCTAAATGTAGCTCGCGTACAAATTGCGCCCTAACGCTCATACAAGAATAGGTGTGGATAAAGCCGGAGCCTGCCATGATCTTTCGCTCCGGCTTTATCGAACCCCTGATCGGGGACATGCGTCCGAGGGTGAGCCCCCCGCACCGAGGGCACCCGTAAATTTCCCAAGTGTCGGCAACCAGGCTCACTGGTAGCAAGGGACGGCAGGTTGAGTGCCGTATCATGAAAACACCGAAGCCAAAACAATGGGCCGACCGCGAGGTCCAGCAGTTATCCAAGCTCGCACGGGCAGGCGCTGGCGTATCGAAGATTGCAGCCGAACTAGGCCGTCACGCAGGATCAGTGAGGCGAATGGCGCGAACTTTGGGACTGCTGTTGAAAAAGTAGTCCCCAAGTGATCTTGAGCGCAGCGCGGCTGACCTACAGCCCAAAGCCCGGCCGCAGCGAGCTGGCCTGCAATTCGCGCGGGGCTAGAACTTAGATCGTCTGCAGCAATATGACCCCCACGACGGTCACAAAGAAACCGATTGCCGTCACTGCGGCGAAGCACCGCTCTACGCTATCCATGAAACGCAACCCCGCCAAAAAAAGTCCAGCTTTTTCGTGATTTACCGCTATTCCAACCGCTGCCTCGCACGTACGCCGCGAGGAAAATTGAGACCTGCTTCCCCCAGAACAGCACACTCTGCAAAGAGTAGCCGTAACCCTCAAGCGGACTCTGGCGCCAAAAGCGCTCATGCCGCCATACTGTGGGCCGATTGCGTAGTGTCCGCATCATCTCCGATTGCTGGGAGCGGGAAGGCAGATGTGCACGACTGATCGCGCAGCGCATCGTTGGCCAAATGCTCCCAAAACTCAGCTTCGGCGAGCAGTTTCCAGCTTCTATCGGGATGATGCGCGGCAGTCTGACGGCACAGCGATGCCATCGCGCGCAGGCGACTGACGGTATCCACTCTACTCCTCCCATTATTTTTTGTTTTTTCCACCCTATTTTCTATTTTTGCGTTGGAGTCATTATGATTATGACCCAGAACCAATTTTAATTGCCAAAGCGCGATTGGGCTTTCGTTGTGGCTTCAAATCGCGCTTCAATCGCAGTAGGCGCCATCCGGCGCTTCCTATTCGCCCGCAATGATCGAGCTACCAGAGGGTTGTCGAGGCATTGCCGCCTCTGCGGTGCAAAGGTCCAACGCTGCTGCCGGTAATTCTACGGAAATTGCATACTTATCCCGTTTCGCATCTACTCAAGATTGTTTTTATGACCATCCGTTTTTCAGGCGGGGCCGCCCATGAGCGTCAAAGTCATGATAGCGACGATCCTCCAAAACCAACTGGCGTTGCGCGGCGTGCATTCACTGGCGCCATCTGACTACGATGAGATCGTAGAGCAGTTGGTGGAACAGCTCAGCGAGCTGGAGCTTAGCTTGGCTGCACGCGAATTGGCTGGCAAGTCAGAGCCGGAGTGACTAAGCGCGGCCGACGCAAGCTCGGCTCCGCGTCCGGTCTGCCTCCAATAGCCGACATTGCACGGACCTCACGCTTGTTCGGCTAAAGACAGCGTCGCTTGGGTGGTATTGAAAAGGTGTACGCACATCGTGCGACCGGTGACGTCCTCGACATTTCGGCGCTTGCGACGAACATATTTGAAAAGCGCAGTGGCAAGTGGTTGCTGGTGCACCATCACGCCAGCCGCATGCCTTAGCCGCTGAACGCGCTGGTTGGATGGGCGATAGTCAAGGCCACAAGTACAAGCCAGCGTGGCGCCTCGACATCGTTCGTAGGTGGGTCAGCAGGCTGCCGTGATGTCCGCTGTCGCTGGTAAGCCGGACGCTGAGCTGCACTTGGCTCGACCGCCGCCTTTGACCCAAACTTCCCGGCAAGCGCGTGAGTATCAGACTGAACCGCTCTTCGGCTCTGCGCCAAAACCATATCAACCTGTGAGTAGGCACGTCGCCTGATCTGTCGTATAACTCTGAGCCGAGAGGCCGTCGCATGGTGCAAGATCGCCCAGCCCAGATCGAACGCAGGTTGGCGGCAATATTGGCCGCTGATGTGGCGGGCTATTCTCGGCTGATGCACGACGACGAAGAGGCGACGCACGCACGTCTGACCTCACTACTGACGGATGTTATTCATCCCGCTATCGCGGAGCACGGCGGCCGCATCGTGAAGAACACCGGCGACGGGTTTTTGGCTGAGTTTCCGAGCGCAGTCAAAGCGGTCCGAGCTGCTATTCAGTTCCAGACCGGCACTAAGGAGCGTACGGCCGTTGATGTCGAAGACAGACGCATCGCCTTCCGCGTGGGCATCAATATTGGGGATGTGATAGTCGAGCCTCATGACATCTTCGGCGACGGCGTCAACATCGCCGCTCGGCTTGAGAGCATTGCAGAGCCGGACGGTATCTGCATCTCGTCTTCTGTTTACGATCAAGTGCAAGGCAAGGTCGGAACGGCGTTCGGTGACCTGGGCGAGCAGCATCTCAAGAACATCACGCGCCCGGTCCGCGTCTATACGGTTGCTACGAGTGGCTCATTCGAAGCGGTGACATCATCTGACAGCGCAAGGACTTCGACTTCGTCGCCTCGTCTTTCCATCGTTGTGCTGCCATTCGCTAACCTCAGCGGGGATCCCGCGCAGGACTACTTTGTTGACGGAGTGACCGAGAGTTTGACTACAGACTTGTCGCGCATCAGCGGCTCATTCGTTATTGGCCGACACACGGCATTCACTTACAAGGGTAAAGCGGTCGATCTCAAGCGGGTCGGTCGTGAGTTAAACGTGAACTACGTGATTGAGGGTTCGGTGCAGCGAGGTGGAAATCGACTTCGCGTCAACGTTCGGCTTGTAGACGCGGAAATCGGCTCGCATCTTTGGACGGATCGTTTCGACAAACCTGTCGCCGATCTATTCGAAATGCAGGATGAAGTCACCGCACGAATTGCATATGCGCTCGACGCCCAGCTTGTCGAAGCCGAGGCGCGGCGCGCCGAACGTTCTCCGCATCCCGATGCTCTAGATTTGTGTTTCCAAGGTCGTCATTTTTTAAACCAAGGACCTACCACCAATTACCTATCACATTCTCGCCGCTTTTTCGAACGGGCGTTAGCGCTCGATCCGGAGAATATCGAAGCATTAGTTGGCATTGCCATGATACAATTTATAACCGTGACAAATTTCATGCTCGATGACCGCGGCGCGCGCCTCGCTGAGGCGGAAGCGACGCTTATCAAGGTCTTATCGATGGCGCCGCGCCACGCCCGGGCTCATGGTGTTTTGGCTGCTTTGCGAGCGTTCACTAATCGCGCAGCGCAGGCAATCGGAGAATTCGAGCAAGCGCTGGAGCTCGACCGCAATTTGGCCGACGCCCACGCGTTGCTTGGATTTGCGAAGGTCTTCATTGGTCGAGGCGCGGAAAGCGAAGCTCATATCCGGCATGCGCTCCGGCTTTCCCCACGCGACATCAGTGCTTTTCGGTGGATGCACTTGCTTGGCGTTGTGAAGATGATCCTTGGTGCCGACATCGAAGCGGTCGAGTGGTTGCGCCGGTCTCTGGAGGCCAATCGAAATTTCCCAATTGCGCATTTCCAGTTTGCTGCCGCACTTGCCCTCTCCGGATCGCTAGACGAAGCGCGAGCCGCTGCGCAGGCCGGGTTTGCATTTGATCCAGACTTTACGATACGCCGGACGAAAGGGCTCTTCCTAAGTATTGACCCGACCTTTCGTGCCGGTAGCAAGCGCATCGGCGATGGAATGCTGATGGCTGGGGTACCCGAAGAGTGACGTCGCGTTGGCCCAGAAGCGGCTGATGAATTCCAAAATAAATGGCCCCGACGCTCGCACGTCGGGGCCTTCAAGACCATTAGGCTCGGGCACGTCCGCCGGCCTTGCGATCCTTGATCTCCCCGATTACCGCATCCGATCTGGTTCAGAATGTGGCACGGGCTGCCGCATCAAGCGGTTCACATTCCGCGCGAAAGCGCGCAGCTGTCAATTCGGCGTTCCGCCAGTCGGCGCGGCGCTTGCGCTCGGCCGCCAACTGGAGACCCGCGACGGTAGTTGCGATCACGTCGTCAATCTCAGCGCCCGTTAACGTCCGGCGAATTTTCAGTACGGTGCTAAGGGCCATGATGATGGGACCATGGGGGTACAGCAGATCGTGTGCCCGTTGCTCACAGAATGCCAGAAAGAGCTCGACCGCCTCGGCCGACTTGCAGATCAATGTCGCCAGCCCTACCGCTTGCTCAACGTCACCAACGGACAGCACCGGCTCGCCCGGCAGAAGCATGCGCTCAGCGACAGACGCTCCTGCCAATTCGACGCAACGGTCGAGCACATGCAAATAGATATCCGCCGCATCACCGCGAGGCTCGCCATCCTGCGGCATCAATTCGCCCAGTTTGGCGCACAGCTCCGGCACATCATGGTTATCGTCATCGTTGCCGAAGGCAACGCTGTGACGCGGACCCCAAACCAGACCGCCGAACTTCCCGTTCGGGTCGGGATTGATCGTAGCTCCGCCGAGCGGGTTGCCGAGGAGGCGCGCGGCTACGGCGTGACCGGCTTCATGAACTGCAATCCGCTCGTCCTCGTCCTCGGTGCGGCCAAGCTCGGCGAGCAGGTCCTCGTATTCATCAGGCTCGTTCTCGAAGCCTGCGTTTTCATCGTTCATGCTGAAACTCCTGCGGCCAGCTCACCGGACGGGATGAGCTGGCCACCTTCCACCGAGGCCACAGACGCCGCGCTAGGGAAGATCGCGGCGCCACCTCCGGACCATCGGAAACTGCTTTTCACGAGCGTGGAACGTCGATCAGGATCGTGCGCGGTTCCGCCGCGGGGAGCGGAGTGAAGTTGGCTGCGCGCAGCACCGGGTCGGTGTGCGGCACGTTCTCGGGCTCCTCGACGGCGTCGAGATCGATAGCGTCGGGCGCACGCGGATTGAAGTCACCGCCGCGCGTGCCGCGGAGCCGAGCGCGCTTCGGATCGGTCAGCGGGACCGCAACACCCATGCGCAGGGCACGCTGTGCAGTCGTCAAGGGCATGATCGCATCTTCCCATTGACCAGCGAACCGCTTGCGGCCGTCGCGGTCGCGGTAGTGACTGCTTTTGAGCATAAACACGGTCATCGTGGGCGGAGCCGGTTCAAGCACCGGGACGGAAGTGGAGACCGGCTTGGCTGCCGGGATAGGCGAAACGCCCTCGCGGATCGCGTCCACCATGCCGCGCAGCTCAACGAGCGCGAAACCGGCAGCGACTTCGACCTGCGTCGCGCAGTTGCCGATAAAGCGCGCGATTGCGCCGCTCTCGTAGTGAAAGTGAAGTTTCTCCAGGGTGTCGGCAAAGCGCTGACCAGCTGCCAGATAGTCCGGCAGTGCCCGCTCAACCGCATCGAGATCACGCGCCAAGTTCTCGCTCGCGGCCTTGCGTTCGACGAACGCGCGCTCGCTCGCGAGCTTCTGTTCGGCGTCAGCGATCATCGTCTGGACCTCCGCGAGTGCATCGGAGTAGCCGTCGCGCGCGACTGCGCAGGTGGCGACCGCGGCCTCCAACTTGGCGCGTGCCTTGTCGTCTGCGTTGAGATCGGCTTCGAGGTGGTGGCGTTGCAACTTTGACTTGGCGACATCGAATGCCGCTTCGGCAGCGGAATGGCCGCTAATCAACGCCGCGGCGCGCGTGCGCAACGCCGCAATTTTCGTTTCAAGGGTTTCCGTCATGGTCTGTCGCGTGAATAAGCTCATGCTGACACACTAGGTGATTTGCCGGGGCTCGTGTGCGGCGCACGCCACATTCGGTGCGGCCTCCTCCACGTCTTCGCGCTATTTTTCGCTGCGCGTCTTGTGCTCGTTCGCACCGAAAACGAGCATTGACGGCGAGCTGGTCGAGGCCGCCGCCGTCGAGGCGGAGTGGTCCGGGATTTTACGGATAGCCCGTGCAGGCATGCTGGCGGTGCCGTCGCGGATCGCGGCGCGGTTGCCGCACCTGTCGCAGAGTGATGTCGCTGAGATCAACGCGGAGGTTCGCGCGGCATTGGCTGAGATTGGAGACCCGGATATCCGTTGATGAGGCAGCCGCACCGCACTCAGACGTTGTCCCCTAGACACCGTTCGGGCTTCATGACAAGCTGGTGTGATATTGGAAGGCTGTTTCCGAATTGTCGGGCTGCGGGAGGTATACTCAGATGTCCGCTCGATTTGTTACTCAGTGGGCTTTCGCTATTTTCGTCACCGTTGGTGTGAGCACAGCTCTAGCTCAAGACAGAGCCCCAGCAATTCTTGTTGGAGAAGAACCGCGCGATCCTGTTCACTTGAGGCCCGGCTTCCAACAGGAGATAACGGTTCCGAACGGCGCAACGATTGGCAGCATACAAGTCGGCAACCCGAAGGTGGCTGAGGCTAGAGCGATCAGCGACCGGCGGTTTGTGATCACCGCTGTACCGCCCGGTGACGAGAACGGCAGTAGTGCGGCACCGGTTCCAGCCATGAGGGCAACGAACATTCTGGTACTAGACACTGACAGGAAAGTGGTTGCAAACTTTGAGGTGGTGGTAGGCGACTTCCAGAACACGCATCTCGTGGAAATTCACAAGCGCATTGGCGGTAATAAAACTGCCGGAGGCGGTGAGACTGAGCAGTACGCGGGCGTTGACAAATACCAATGCTCGCCCATCAAGTGCGATCTTGTTTCCCGAGATAAGGCTCAGTTACCCGCTCAGGTTGTTCAACAGAATGTTCGACAGGAGAACTTCAACATCAATAACAATCGCGGGTCGCCCAACCAATGAGGCTTGCTCGCACGACTTTACTGATATTAGCGCTATCTATTTCACCCCCGGCGATGGCTGGTCAGCCCAAGGCATATTTGGCAAGGCCGCCTTGTGAGGACCTTGAAAATGGATTGCGCCCCCCGCGCGCAGATGAGTACTGTGATTATGTCAAGAGAATTCCCCTCTGTGATGGAGACACAGCGGAGCGGTTGTTTCGTCAACCCCGTCATCCGGCCTACCTTATGCCAAAAGGGGGAAACCGTGGGGGAGATATGCCCACGAGATTGAGATGCTGGAAGGATGATTTTGGCGACGGCTAGATATTTTCCCAACTTGCGACTTCGTCGGGCATGGCCTGACCAACTTCAATCAAGATGACTGCCATTCAACTGCTTCGCCGCCGCGCCCTGCGCTCCCTCATTCCGCCGCCGCGCGTCAATCTCTCGGAGTGGATCGAAACCAACATCCGCCTGCCGGAAGGCGTGAGCGCCTTGCCCGGAGCGATCCGGCTGTACGCGTATCAGCGCGAGATCGCCGACGCGATCAGCGATCCGGAGGCCGTCAGGGATCACGATGTGCCATGGGGCAAGCTCCGGGGCGGCGCGTTTGGCCGTTCCAGGCGCGCTGGAAACTCGGCCGCGCGGTGCGGCTAGGCCGGCACGCACCCCAGCAATGTGGCGGACTGCTGTGCGCGAAAGTTCTCCAGGCGAGTTTCGGCGGCACGACGCGCGGTCTCGCCACGACGCAGCTCAAGCTGGCGCATCAGCTCCGGCATATCCACCAGCCACAGCCCGCCCACGTTATGACCGAGCGGCCCGTCGTCGTGCTCGGCAGCGACGCACCACCGCCGGATGGTTTCCGGGTCAGCGCCCGCTATCTCCGCAGCCCTAGACAACGGCAACACCTCGCAATCCCGAAATTGAGCAATCCAATTGCGTTGATTGGGGCGCTGGCGCAGCTCAGCAGCAATCTGTTCAAGCAAGGCGGCGTGTTGGATGTCGGCAGTCATTGGTCGTATCCCGGACGAAACAAAGGCATGCCGTCGATCTGCACGCCACGACCCCAGATCGCGGCCAGAAGCTCCCGGAGGGCGCGGACGGGTGTTGTCCGGTCGCATTCCAGTAGATCAGCCGCCCCGATGAACAGGAATTTCATGCATTTGCATCCTTTGTTGTTGTAACCCCCTTGAAAATTGCTGGCCCTAGCTACCCCCCGAGCGCAGGCGCGACCCGCATGGCGCCGGGGCGGCAGAAGGACCCGGCGCTCGGGGCATTCATTGCTTCTCCATGAAGTAAGCGAGCCCTCCTGACGGCGCTGACGGCGCTGACGCATTTTTCGGATTAGCCTCCACACGCGCGCGCGTAAGCGTTGAACCGAAAAATGCGTCAGCGCCGTCAGCCGCGTCAGCCGCCCATTTCCTCATGCGTAGTCCCCGCCGAACGCCGGCTTCGGGCGCAAGCTGATCCCGAAAAATTCCCGCACCTTCTCGCCGCGGTAGAACTTGAACCCGGCGGCCGTCAGGTTGTCCTTGAAGGTCGAGCTGGTGCCGGGCTTGTGTCCCGCCGCCTTGGCGTAGTCAGACCACGACTTGAAGAGGATGCTGCTGGCCGCCGACCTGTCCATGTTACCCGGCTCGCAGATGCATTCCTCCTGCATCCAATGATGGAACAGGTCCTGATCGCTGAAATATTCAGCGGTGGCATCGATCACGCACTTCGGGCGGATCAGCCCGTTCTGCTGCCAGTCCAGACAGCCCTCGATCATCCACCGGAGGATGCCAGGGGCCTCCTGCATGAGCTTCTGCTCAAGCTCACGATCCGGCTTGGCGGGCTTCAGGATGAACGGCACGATGTTGAAGCGGCGCTTGGCCGCCTCATCAACATTGCGCAGGACAGGCTTGTGATTTCCGATCACGATCAGCTTGAACGTCGGCACGTAGGTGAAGAAGTCACGCCGCATGAAGCGTGCGGTGACTGGATCACCGCCGGTCAACGCCTTGATACGCGCCTCAGCCCATGCGTGACCCTCCTCGGTCTCGCTCGCTGTGACAAGTCGCGATCCGGCCAGCATGGCGAGATCGGTCGGGTGCTTGTCGCTGACCGAGGCGGTGAACGTCTCCATGGCGGATGTGACCGAGTAGTCCTTCAAGATCGTGGTGATCGTATTGAGATAAACAGACTTTCCGTTGCCGCCGGGACCATACACAAAGACCAGCGCGTGCTCGCGCGTGATGCCAGTCAGGCAATATCCGCACCACTGCTGGAGAAAACGGATCAGTTCGCCGTCGTTCCCGGTCGTCTCGACGAGAAAGCGAAGCCAGCGCGGGCAGCCGCTGGAGTCCGGCGTCACCGCCGTGACCTTGGTGATGGCATCATCGGGCATGGCCGGGCGCAACACCCCGGTGCGCAGATCAACCGTGCCGCCCGGTGTGCCGAGAAGCCACGGGTCGCGATCCCAAAAATCCTGGGTAACCGCGATGTTGGGATCGCACTTTGCAAACCGTTCGACGCCGCCGGTGAAACCCGTGGCGCTGATCTTGTAGCGCTTGCGCGCATCCTGTTCCTCAGCAAGCTGCCGTGCGAGTTCACGCGCCCAGTGAAAAGCGAGGTTGGTGTTGTTGATCTCCCAATGAAAGCCATTCCAGCGGAGCCACTTGCCGCGAGAATGGCAGTAGCGCAGCTTGTCGCCATGCAGTTCGACGAACTGCTGGGCAGCGCTGTCTTCGGTGACGGTGTCGTTGGGCGTCAGGCGACGCACGACGTAGGGGGCATTCATGCGCGCGCCTTCCAGCAATCGTTGAAGTCGTTGCCGACCGTGGGTTCGACGAGGTTGACTGCGCGGCCACGCTGGAGATAGGTGCGAGCGCAACTTTTCACGTCACGACGGCTGGTCGCATCGTTCTCCTGCAAAATGGTCAACTCGCGCAGATGCGGCAGCACCGGGAAGCGCCGCACGGCGCCGCTCGATCCCAATGCCCAGGCGGGCGCGAAGCCGGCGTCACGCGCGGCCAGCACGGTTTCGACACCTTCGCCGATTGTCAGCGTTGTTGACGGCTCTGCATCGAGCTTGATGGCTGCACCCTTGGCGATCCCGAGCATTTTCCGCTCGATCTTTTCGCCGGTCTGTCCGTTCAAGAAAGTGCGATGAATGCCACAGGGGTCATTGCTGGCGATGTCGCGGAGCAGACAGACCATGCCGGGATAGCGGGTGCCGGGATCGAAATAGAGCCCGGCATGGAACCGGATGACCGAACCGACGACAGTGTCGGGCAAAGTCAGCCCCCGGTATTCGCGCAGATAGTGCTCGACAATGGTCCCGCGCGGATCGCGCGCCTCAGACCAGACTTTCAGAGCCAGCTTCTTCTTGCGCTCGTGATCGTCGGACGGCACCGCAGCGCGCGACCGCGGGTTCTCGTCGCGCCAATCGTCAGCGAGGCCGAGCATGCCGCACACGTAGTCCCGGCATTCCTTCCAGCCATCACCAGCATGACTGAACACCACGAAGCCGCCGGGCGCGCTCGACTTGAGCGTGATCGACAGCGAGCGGTCCAGCTTGCTGTGACCGGGGCCAGGCACATTACATTTGTCGCGCCCGGTGACGTCGCCACCCAAGGCGTGGGCGATATGACGGATGTCAACTTTCACGTCTATTCCTTGCCAAAGGCGCCGCCCTCGGCGGGCGGCGCGTGCGTTTGTGTGCTACTTCGTTCCGTTCATGCTGTTGGCGGCCTCGGCAGCACGGAGCTGCCGCTTCAGAACAGCCATGGCATTGCGGCCTGCATTCCGGTCGCTCGGCGACCTCGCTAACGTCGTGCGGATGGCCGAACCGCGGTAGTTCGCGGTGAGCTTGATGTGTTTGCCGCCGGGGCGATGCGAGATGTCGGTGGCGCCTTCCGCCTTCAGGAGAGCGACGGCGCCGCGAAGAATTTCGTTTCCGCGCGTCATACGGCGCTACCGAAGCAGGTTGTGATTGACTTGAAGGGGCTGGTGGGCATAGATGTGGCTTCCTTTTCCGAGGATTTACCTGGCTTGATTGGTTGCTGGGTTCAGATGAGAGCGGCCCGCGGCAACGGGCCGTTTTTCAATTTGGGCTAAGCAATTGCGGGCATTGCTGACGCCTGCTCGCGCGCACGCCGCCAAGCGGCGGCGGCCTCACGCGAGACCAACACGCGCGTGCCGACGTTGAATGTCATCGGCATCAGGCCCAGCGGTTTCAGCTTGTAGAACAACTGCGGGCTAATGCGATGACGCGCGCAGAATTCGTCAACGCTGTAAGCGTCGGCGGCAGTCTCAGTCTTATAGATGGGCTTGTGGCCGGTTACTTCAGGGCGCGCCATTCCTTGTCCTCCATGCTTGAGAAGCGATATGGAGAACAATGAATGGGCGTGGGCTTCCAAGCGAGCACGCAAACACGCATGCGTGTTTGCGTATTGTCAGTCGCGGCGGTTTCGGCGGCCGAGCGCGCGTGCGATGCTGTCAGTTGAGGGCACGTTTGAGCCTTTTTTCACCAAGGGTCGCAAACGGTTTTGAATTGCTTGGAGCGTCGTTCTGTCTGGCGGATAGCCATCGGGCGGAAATGCTTTCGGTAGCAATTCTTTGACGACCTTGACTTGCCTGCCGTCCTTTCTGCGCTGTTGGGGTTTCGTTGTGATGTCGTCGTGAGCGCGCATCCACGCCTCTGCGGTACTGGTCAGGTCTCCGTGCGACGCCAAACGCGCAGCATCTATCGTTGCAACCTTCTTCGACATAAGGCCGATCCACCAAAATTCGGGGGCCCCGCGCATGTTAGGGCTTCGGCGATGGTAAATTCATTAGCAGAGCGGAGTCCAGACACACCAAAACTAGAGCGGAACAGTTCCTACCTATGGCAGTTGTATTTCGCCCCTGTAGGTGGTTTGAAAACACTTCGTGAGTTGGTAAGCAGCGCGCGTCATGACGCCAATCTGATAGGCGGATCGAGCACTACCGAGCCAGACCACGCTCCAAAATCGATCAGCGTTGCTCGCGTCAGCGCCTCGCTCGGATCGCCGATAATGTAGCGGCTGTAGTTCTTCTCGATCATCTGGACGCTCGTGTCATGGTGCGCCGCGACTACACGGGTCGGCACGCCCTTGAGCAACTGCCGGACAATCGATGAATGCCTCAAGGCATAGGGCGTCGTCTCGGAACCAAGCCCGAAACGTTCGACTACCGGACGGAACATCGTCGCCAAGTTCCAGATCTTGTCGAACAGCGGCGCGTGCGCCGCCCGGCCACTGGCCTGTTGCCGCAGCGCCTTCGCCAATCGCGTCGAGATCGGCAACGGGCGATATTCGATCTTCCGGTTCTTGCCCTTTCGGCTAGTCGGCATCATCAAGCGCGGTGCGGTCAGATGATCCTGCAAATCGGCCGGCGTCAGCCTGAAGACTTGGCTCTCGCGCGCGCCGGTCTCTGCCAACACGTCGATCAGCAGGCCGAAGTCGGCGTCCTCATCATATGATCCGCTGACCAACGCCGCGACCGTTTGATCGGGCAGGATCACGTTGCGAGCGACCTCACTGTCGGGCAACTTCTTGAGACCGTTCTTCCATGCAGGTGCGTTGCTGATGCGCTTGTCGTTGCGCGCGGCAAGCGCCAGCGCGGCCTTCAACGCGCGACCGATGCGGTCGGCCGAGGAAGGTTTCAGACCAGCCTTGACCAGACCGGCGCGCCAATCGCGCAACTCGCGTTCGGTGAGTAGCGCGACCGCCTTGCCCTTCAAGGCGCCCGTCAGGTGCAGGCGGAGTTGGGTCGCGTTATACTTGCGGCCGCCGCGTGTTTCGAGATCGGCTTCATAAGCGTCCACGGCTTCGGCAACGCTGATCGGCTGCTCGGTGTTGGTCTCGCCCGCGCGTGCCAACGTCTTGGCTCGCTCCAGCGCCTGCCAGTAGGTCATGACGCTTTCGCCGTTGGCGTCCTCGTGGTCGTCAGCAAGACCGAACCGCTTGAGCCAACCATTGCACTTCACCGACCACGTGCCGGGACCAGCGTTGCGGCGATAGCAGAGGTGAATGCCCGGCGCGACCAACACGCCGTGCGGCTTCTTTCTGATCGCGAGCTTCAGGCGTGCACTACGATTTTCCAGAAATGCAGAACGTGTCCGGCGGGCCATGGTGTCCCTCAAAATGTCCCCACGATGGGGGCGGAGGAGTATGGCGCGCAGTGTACTGCGATGGAGATAAAATCAGCAACTACAATCACTTAGTGGAGTTGCGTGGAGCTATATAGAGCTGTATGGAGTGCACATTCTCCCCTTGTGGGAGAAGGTGGCGCGAAGCGCCGGATGAGGGGTTGCTTCCGCGAATTCACAAGCATGAGGTCACGCGCGGAGAGAACCCCTCACCCGTCTCGCCGCTACGCGGCGAGCCACCCTCTCCCACAAGGGGCGAGGGGAAGCACGTCTCACAGCCGCGCGACCGCCTTCTCGGCGCATTTCAGGAAAGTGTGGATCAGCGGAGTCTGGGAGTCGCGCCGCCAGCAGACCGCGATGTCGATGGAATCGCTTGCATCGCGCAACGGCCGGAACACGACCCCGCGCGGCGCCCCGAGCTGGGCACAGGCCGGCAGGATGGCGAGGCCTTCACCGGCGAGAACCAGGCTCATCGCCGAATGCACCGTCTGCACCCGGCTCGCAATCGGCATCACGATCTGATGCCGCCGCAGCAGGGCTGCGACCGCGGAGGAGGAGGGGTCCCGCTCCGGCGGCGGCAGCGCGATCAGCGGACGGCCCTGTAGTCGTATCATCGGCACCGCGCTCAGGCGCGCAAGCGGCGAACGGTTTGGTACCGCCAGCATGAACGGCTGCGCGCCGATCCGGGCCACCTGGATCTCGGGATGGTTGATGGCTGGCATGCAGAGCGCGACGGTGACGCTGCGGTCGAGCAGCCGCGCCTCGCGGGTCGAAGCACTGAGCTCGGCGAAATCGAGATCGATGCCGGGAATGGATCGCCGGAGCTCGGGGATGAGACGCGGCAGCATCGCGTTCGCCAGCACGAACATGTAGCCGACGGACAGCCGACCACGGCTGCCGGCCGCGACCGCGCGCGCGGCCTCGATGCCGTCAGCCGCCAGCGCCAGCGCCTCGCCGGCGCGCGCTAGCAGCGCCTGGCCCGCTTCGGTCAAATCCATGCCGCGCGTGCCGCGGCGGAACAGCGGCGCGCCGACCTCGGCCTCCAGCTTGCGGATCTGGACCGAGAGCGGCGGCGGCGCCATCCGCAGCCGCTCGGCGGCCTTGCCGACGCTGCGCGCCTCGGCGACGGCGACGAAATAGCGGAGCCGGCGAAGATCCATTGGCATACCGAAAACGTATGGGTTGGTGTTCAAAATCGTATTGGCGGCGAGTTAACAAAACTGTCATCCTGGCTGTCAATGCTATCGGCCACCGGCGGCCGGGTTCGGAGCGAAGTGACGATGAACGGTGATCCCTGCCTGCTGTCCGCAACCGTGCTGCGCGGCCTCATCGCGACAAAGCAGATCTCGCCCGTCGAGCTCACCCGCGCGGTGCTCGCCCGCGCCGAAGCGCTCCAGCCCGAGCTGAACTGCTTCATCACGATCTGCGGCGACGAGGCGCTTGCCGCCGCGCGCGAGGCAGAGCGCAAGCTGATGGCCGGCGGGCCGCTCGGCCTGCTGCACGGCATCCCCGTCACCGTCAAGGACATTGTCAACACCAAGGGCGTGAAGACCAGTTTCGGCGCCATTCCCTACAGGGACAATGTTCCGGACGAGGATGCCGTCGCGGTTGCGCGGCTTCGCGCGGAAGGCGCCATCCTGATCGGCAAGACCACGACGCCCGAATTCGGCAGCAAATGCCTGACCGACTCGCCGCTGTTCGGCCGCACCCGCAATGCGTGGAGCGCCGAGCGTTCCTCCGGCGGCTCCAGCGGCGGCGCGGCGGTGGCGGTGGCGAGCGGCATCGCGCCGCTGGCGATCGCGACCGATGGCGGCGGCTCGACGCGAATTCCCGCCGCCTGCAACGGCGTTGTCGGGCTGAAGCAGAGCAACGGCGTCATCCCGCATAGCCAGGCGCTGGACGTGTTCGGCAACCAGACCTATGTCACGCCGATGACTCGGACCGTCGCCGACACCGCGCTGATGATGCAGGCGATGGCCGGCGAGGATTCTTGCGATCCCTGGTCGATCGGCGTTCCCGTGCCCGACTTCGTCGGCACGGCCGCGCCGCGCGGCGATCTGCGTGGGCAGAAGATCCTGTACTGCCTTTCGCCGCCCGGACGCCCCGTCTCTGCCGATGTCGAGGCCGGCTTCAAGGTGAGCCTCGATCGGTTGGCAGGGCTCGGCGCCGAGCTCGAGGAATTCTCCGGCGAGGGGTTCGACATCGAGCCGATCTGGCGCGCCATCAATCACACGGTCTGGCGGACGCGCTTTGCAAAGCTCGCGGCCGAGCATGGGGACGCGCTGAGCGAGGCCTTCCTCGAGCAGCTTGCGCTTGCCACCGACGTCAGCGGCGTCGCCTATCAAGAGGCGATGTTCGCCCGCACGGCGCTGTTCCGCCGGGTGCAATCCCTGCTTGCGCGCGGGCATTTGCTGGCGATGCCGACCATCACCCGCACCGCCCTGCCGATCGATCAGGATCTGTTCGGCACCATCGAGATCGACGGCAGGCAGTTTGACAGCGTCCGGCCGCACTGGTTTCCTTGGACCATGCCGTTCAACATGACCGGGCACCCCGCGATCAGTCTGCCCTGCGGCTTTGGCCGCGACGGCCTGCCGATCGGCTTGCAACTCGTGGGCCGCTTCCGCAGCGATGCCGACTTGCTGCGCGCGAGCGCGTTGTTCGAAGCCTCGCATGACCTCCTGTCCCGCTGGCCGGCTTGAGGAGAGGGACATGCAAAGGACTTGTTCGCAAAGCACTTGCCTCCGGTGCTCGGACATGTTGATCGTGCTGCGGATGAGCCCTGAATCCGAGCGCGCATGAGCGTATTTGTCCTCCGACGTGTGCTGACCTTGCTGGCGACGCTGGTCGGCGCGTCCGTGATCATTTTCCTGGTGCTGGATGCTCTTCCGGGCAACGCCGCGCAGATGCTGATGGGCGCCGACGCCTCGCCAGATGCGGTCCGCGCGCTCACCGTCAAGCTCGGGCTCGACCAGCCGCTGGCGCTTCGCTATCTGCAATGGATCAAGGGGCTGCTCGTCGGCGATCTCGGCAACTCCTATGTCTACGGCACGCCGGTCGCAAGCCTGATCGCGGAACGGCTGGTGCTGACCATTCCGCTCGCGATGATGTCCATGCTGATCACGGTGACGCTGGCGCTGTCGGCCGGCATCTACACCGCCGCCAACCACAACAAGCTCGGCGACGTCGGCGTGATGTCACTGACGCAGGTTGGCATCGCGCTGCCGAATTTCTGGTTCGCGATCCTGCTGGTGCTGTTGTTTTCGGTGCGGCTGCAATGGCTGTCCGCGGGCGGCTTTCCCGGTTGGGAGGACGGCATCTGGATCGGGATCAAGTCGCTGCTGCTGCCGGCGGTATCGCTCGCGGTGGTGCAGGCCGCGATCCTCGCACGCGTCACGCGCTCGGCGGTGCTGGAAGTGCTGCGCGAGGATTTCGTCCGCACGGCGCGCGCAAAAGGGCTCGGCAAGCGCGAGGTGCTGTGGAAGCACGTGCTGCGCAATGCCATGATTCCCGTGATGACGGTGATGGGCCTGCAATTCGCCAATCTGCTCGCCGGCACCATCGTGATCGAGAACGTGTTCTATCTGCCGGGCCTCGGCCGCCTGATCTTCCAATCGATCGCCAACCGCGACCTCATCGTGGTGCGCAACTGCGTGATGCTGCTCGCGACCATGGTCGTCATCGTCAATTTCGTGGTCGACGTGCTCTATGCCTTCGTCGATCCCCGCATCAAGGTCCACGATCTGTGAGCGCGCCGCTGACCACCCTCGTCGATGCGCCGGCCACAGCGCGCCCTCTGCCGGCCCGGACCTTCTGGCGCCGCGCGCTGCGTCATCGCAGCTTCGTGCTCGGCGGCGCGCTGAGCCTGCTGGTTCTCGCCTCGGCGCTGCTGTCGCTGCTGTGGACGCCTTGGTCGCCCTATGAGATCGACATCGCCGCAAAGCTCCGGCCGCCCTCGGCCGCGCACTGGCTCGGCACTGACGTCTTCGGCCGCGACATCGTCTCGCTGCTGCTGGCCGGCGCCCGCTCCACCATCATGGTCGGCATCATCGCGGTCAGCATCGGCCTCACCTTCGGCGTCTGTCTCGGTCTGATCGCGTCGGCCAGGCGGGGCTGGACCGAAGAGATCATCATGCGCTTCTCCGATTTCACCTTCGCCTTTCCGGCCGTGCTCTCCGCGATCATGCTCGCCGCGGTCGCGGGGCCGGGCATGGTGACCTCGATCGTCGCCATCGGCATCTTCCAGATCCCGACGCTGATCCGGCTGACGCGCGGCTCGGCCAACGCGATCTGGGCGCGCGAATTCGTGCTGGCCGCGCGCGCGGCAGGCAAGGGCAAGTTTCGCATCACCATCGAGCACGTGCTGCCCAACATCCTGTCGATCCTGATCGTGCAAGCGACGATCCAGTTTGCGCTCGCGATTCTTGCCGAAGCCGCCTTGTCCTATCTCGGTCTCGGCACGCAGCCGCCGCAGCCGTCTTGGGGACGGATGCTGAACGACGCGCAGACGCTGCTGTTCCAGTCGCCGATGCTCGCGGTCTATCCGGGCGCTGCGATTGCAATCGCGGTGCTCGGCCTCAATCTGCTCGGCGACGGACTGCGCGATCTGCTCGACCCTCGATTGGCGCGGGAGCGATGAGGATGGGTGAGCGCTCGACCATGCCGCTGATCGAGGTTGCGAACCTGGGCGTGCGCCTCAACACCAGCCGCGGGCCGGCCCAGGCTGTGCGCGGCGTCAGCTTTGCCCTGAAGCGCGGCGAGACGCTCGGGCTCGTCGGCGAATCCGGCTGCGGCAAGTCGGTGACGGCGTTGTCGCTGATGGGGCTGCTGCCGGACAGCGCCGTCGTCACCGGCAGCATCAAGCTGGATGGTGGCGAACTCGCTGGTTTGTCGGACGCGGATTATTGTCGGCTGCGCGGCAATCGCATCAGCATGATCTTCCAGGAGCCGATGACCGCGCTCAACCCGATGCACACGATCGGCCACCAGGTCGCCGAGCCGCTGCGGCGTCACAAGAAATACTCGGCATCGCAGGCGCGGCGAGAAACGATCGCCTTGCTCGACCGCGTCGGGCTGCCCGATCCGGCGAGGCGCGTCGATGCCTATCCGCACCAGTTCTCCGGCGGCCAGCGTCAACGCGTCACGATTGCGATGGCGCTCGCCTGCGAGCCGGACCTTCTGATCGCGGACGAGCCGACCACGGCGCTCGACGTCACCATTCAGGGCCAGATCCTCGACCTGATCGCCGATCTGGTCGAGGAGCGCGGCATGTCGATGATCCTGATCTCGCACGATCTCGGCGTCATCGCCGAGAACGTGCAACGCATGATGGTGATGTACGGCGGCACGATCATCGAGAGCGGACCGACCGACGAGGTGTTCCGCCGGATGGGACATCCGTACACGCAGGGCCTGTTCCGCGCCCGGCCGAAACTCGGCGCACGCAAGGGGACGCGGCTGACGACGATATCGGGCACGGTCCCGGAGCTCGCTGATCTGCCGTCCGGTTGCACCTTCGCCGATCGGTGTCCGCTCGTGATCGAGCAGTGCCGGGCCGCGCTTCCACCGATGGTGGACGTCGGACCCGGCCATTTCGTGCGCTGCATCCGGACCGACGTGTCCATGGCTGAACGCGTCGGAGCGCTGACCGCATGAGCACGGCGCCTCTTCTCGACGTCAAGGATATCGAGCAGCGCTACACGCTGCCGCGCGAAAGCGTGTTCCGCCCGCCGGGGCAGGTGCGCGCGCTCAACGGTGTCAGCGTGCGGGTCGACGCCGGCAAGAGCCTCGGCATCGTCGGCGAATCTGGCTCCGGCAAGTCGACCTTCGCGCGGGTGGTGATGGCGCTGGAGCGGCCGACATCGGGGCAGGTCGCGCTGCTCGGCCGCGACCTCAACCGCATCTCCGCCGACGAATTGCGCCGCGCCCGCCGCGATTTCCAGATGGTGTTCCAGGATCCCTACGGATCGCTCGACCCACGCCAGACCATCGCGCGTATCGTCGCCGAACCGCTCACCGTGTTGGAGGGGATTGACCGCACGACGCTTCGTGCCCGCGTCTCCGCGGTGCTGCGGCAGGTGGGCCTACGCGATGCCGATACGGAGAAATATCCGCACGAATTCTCCGGCGGCCAGCGCCAGCGCATCGCCATCGCGCGCGCGCTGATCACCCAGCCGAAGTTGATCGTCGCCGACGAGCCGGTCTCCGCGCTCGACGTCTCCGTGCAGGCGCAAGTCTTGAACCTGATGCAGGACCTCCAGGAGCAGTTCGGTCTCAGTTACGTCCTGATCAGCCACGATCTCGCCGTCGTCGACTATCTCTGCGACGAGGTCGCGGTGATGTATCTCGGCCGTATCGTCGAGCAGGGGCGGCCGGAGGATTTGTTCGAGCGCTGCGCCCATCCCTATACACGGGCCCTGCTGGATGCCGTGCCGCGGGTGCGGGCCGGCGGCGGCCCGCGCCCGCCCGGGGGCCCCGCCCGACCCCCGCAAAAGGCGGGGGGCCCCCCGGGGGGCCATTTGGAGCGCTGTGCGCGGGGCCCCGACCCATGGGGG